>JBEKNM010000172.1:0-8404 GCA_049522835.1 Mycobacterium sp. | reverse complement strand
CTGCTGCGCGGTACCCAGGTGTAGTTGGGGTCGGGCACGAAACCCGGCGGCACCACCTGGGTAGCCGGCGGGCCCTCGTGAGCCGACTCTTGCGGCCGATAGGTGTCGTAAACCCACCAGAGCGCCAGGAACGCCACGATCAAAACCAGGGTCGAGGTACGCATCCGGCCGCCGAAGATATAGCCCGGCCAGTGTCGTTCCTGGTTGTCGCTGTGCTTCTCCAGAACGTTCAGCGTGAACTTCACCGCTGTTGGACCGAATCCGCAGTTTTTTCGTGGGTTTCTTCGTGGGTCTTCGCGTCCGCTTGTTCCAGAGCGGCCTTCGCAGCCGGGACAGCGGGATCGTCAACCAGGCCCACCGTCGCGTCGGCCGCAGTCACGATGCCGGCGCGGGCGAGCGCCCGGATGACCAGCACCCGCAACTGCCGGCCCGCCTCGAACTGCTTGCCGGGCAGCGTGCGGGCCACCACGCGCAAGGTAATGGTGTCGACTTCGATGCTTTCCACGCCCATCACGGTGGGTGCATCCAACAGCAGCTCACTAAGCAACGGATTATCGAGCGCGTGCTCGCACTCCTGGTGCAAGACCTCGTTGACCCGGTTGAGATCGACGCTGGTCGACACCGGGATGTCCACCACGGCGCGTGCCCAGTCCTTGGAAAGGTTGATCGTTTTGACGATCTGGCCGTTGGGGATGGTGAGCACCTCGCCATCCGAGGAACGCAGGCTGGTCACCCGCAACGTCACGTTCTCGACAGTTCCGCGCGCCTCGGCGGCGATCCCCCCGACGGTCAACGAAACCAGATCACCGAAGCCGTACTGCTTCTCGACGATGATGAAAAAACCGGACAGTAGATCCTGGACCACCCGCTGAGCACCGAATCCCAGCGCGGCGCCTAGCACAGTGGCCGGCGCGATCAGCCCCCCCAACGAAAACTGCAGCACGTCGCCGACCTGCACGATGACCCAGATGGCGATGATGACGATCGACACCCACTGGATCACCGACGCCACGGCCTGGCGGTGCTTGGTTGCCTCCGAGCGAACCAAGGCGTCGCTTTCGGCGAAGCCGACGTCGAGCTGCCGGGTTACTTGTTGGGCCACCCAGGTGACGAAGCGGACTGCCAGCACCGCCGCAATGAGCAGCATGACGATGCGCAGACCCCGGGTGATGATCCATTCACCGATTTCGCCACGCCAGAAGTCGTGCCAGCGTTGCGTCGTTGCGGAAGCAAGAAGCGTTTTGTTAGTCGTCATCTTTCCTGTTGCGCCACCGGATCCCTGCTTCCAGGAACCCGTCGATGTCTCCGTCCAGGACGGCCGCCGGATTGCCCACCTCGTACTCGGTTCGCAGATCCTTGACCATCTGATACGGGTGCAGTACGTAGGAGCGCATCTGGTTGCCCCAGGAGCTGCCCCCGTCACCTTTCAACGCGTCCAGCTCAGCGCGTTCTTCTGAACGCTTGCGCTCCAACAACTTTGCCTGGAGCACTCGCATTGCCGAAACCTTGTTCTGCAGTTGCGACTTCTCGTTCTGGCAAGTCACGACGATACCCGTTGGGATGTGGGTAAGCCGAACCGCGGAGTCGGTGGTGTTCACTGACTGGCCGCCGGGCCCGCTGGAACGGTACACGTCAACGCGTATATCGCCTTCCGGGATGTCGATGTGATCCGTGGTGTCCACCACCGGAAGCACCTCGACTTCGGCAAACGACGTCTGACGTCGATTCTGGTTGTCGAACGGGCTGATCCGGACCAGTCGGTGGGTGCCCTGTTCGACGGACAGCGTGCCGTAGGCAAACTGCGTGTGCACGGCGAAGGTGGTGCTCTTGATCCCGGCTTCCTCCGCATAGGAGGTGTCGAAGACCTCGACGTTGTATTTGTGTTGCTCGGCCCACCGGATGTACATCCGCATCAGCATCTCGGCCCAGTCGGCGGCGTCCACCCCGCCGGCGCCGGAACGGATGGTGACCAGCGCCTCGCGCTCGTCGTACTCGCCCGACAGCAGGGTGCGCACCTCGGTGGCTTCGATGTCTGCGCGCAGCGCCTTGAGTTCGGCGTCAGCCTCGACAAGGGCTTCAACGCCGCTGGCGGCGCCTTCGCCCTCCTCGGCCGCGAGCTCGTAGAGCACCGGCAGGTCATCGAGGCGCTGCCGCAACTCCTCGATCCGGCGCAGCTCTCCCTGCGTGTGGGATAAATCACTGGTCACCCGTTGCGCGCGGGCCTGGTCGTCCCACAGTTTCGGATCGGACGCCTCGTGCTCGAGCTTCTCGATGCGGCTGCGCAGACCGCCGACATCGAGCACCCGTTCCACCGTGGTAAGGGTGGAGTCGAGAGCGGCGATGTCGGCTAGACGGTCAGGTTCCACAGCCGCCCACGTTACCGGCGCCCCCGCCGACGTCGAATGCCCAGGTGGTGGTCCAAGGAGCAGCGTTTAGCATCAAGTGACCACTATGTGCACTCCGTGACTGCGACGCTCAGCCCCATCTCAGCCCCCTTGCGCGCAGCCCGGCACGAACAGAAGGCTCGAGTATGCGTCCATATCATGTCGCCATCGTCGGCTCCGGACCGGCGGGTTTCTTCGCCGCAGCATCGTTGCTGAAGGCCGCCGACGCGTCCGACGAGATCGACCTGGCCGTCGACATGCTCGAGATGCTGCCGACTCCTTGGGGGCTGGTGCGCTCTGGCGTTGCGCCGGATCACCCCAAGATCAAGTCGATCAGCAATCAATTCGTCAAGACCGCCGAAGACCCCCGCTTCCGCTTCTTCGGCAACGTGAGCGTCGGCGAGCACGTCGAGGCGGCCGAACTCGCCGAGCGCTACGACGCCGTGATCTACGCCGTCGGGGCGCAGTCCGATAGGGCGCTCAACATTCCCGGTGAGCACCTGCCGGCCAGTATCTCCGCCGTCGATTTCGTGGGCTGGTACAACGCGCATCCGAACTTTGAACAGATGACACCCGATCTGTCGGGCCGTCGCGCAGTTGTTATTGGTAATGGCAACGTCGCACTCGACGTCGCACGCATTCTGATTACCGACCCGGACGTGCTGGCGGTTACCGATATCGCCGATCACGCTTTGGAATCGCTACGCCCACGCGGCGTGGAGGAAGTGGTGATCATCGGCCGGCGCGGGCCGCTGCAGACCGCGTTCACCACACTGGAGTTGCGCGAGCTGGCTGACCTCGAAGGGGTCGACGTGATCGTCGATCCTGCCCAGCTGGAGGGCATCAGCGACGAAGACGCGGGCGCGGCGGGCAAGACGACCAAACTGAACATCAAGGTCTTGCGCGACTATGCGAACCACGAACCCCGTCCGGGACACCGTCGCATGGTGTTCCGGTTCTTGACATCACCGATCGAGATCAAGGGTGACGGCAAGGTAGAGCGGATCGTGTTCGGCCGCAACGAGTTGGTCACCGACGAGAGCGGGCGGGTGTCGGCCAAGGACACTGGCGAACGCGAGGAGCTACCAGTTCAACTGGTCGTGCGGTCGGTCGGTTACCGCGGTTTGCCCACCCCGGGGCTGCCGTTCGACGACAAGAGCGCGACCATCCCCAACACCGGCGGTCGGGTGGAGGGCAGCCGTAATGAGTACGTCGTCGGGTGGATCAAGCGCGGGCCGACCGGTGTGATCGGCACCAATAAGAAGGACTCCCAGGACACCGTCGACACCCTGATCGACGATCTGACCGGCGCTGAAGAAGGCGAGCTGGCCGACTTCCCGGAAGACCATGCCGACAAGTTGGCCGACTGGCTGGCCTCACGCCAGTCGAAGCTGGTCACCTCCGCGCACTGGGAGATCATCGATCGCCACGAGCGCGCGGCCGGCGAACCGCACGGACGTCCCCGCGTCAAGTTGCCGAGCCTGGCCGAGCTACTGCGCATCAGCCACGGCTGATCACGGATTAGCCAGGGATGGCGCGATCGTGGTGGGGCTGGGCCCGAGTCAGCCTCTGAAGACGATGAAGGCTGCGCTGGCGAGCAGCAGCACGACCGCCCCAGAGATAGCCCAGCTCGCGCCGATGAGCCACCAGGTGGCAGCCAGAAGTGCGAGCACCGGCGATACCGCGAAGAGCACCAGGACGGGGTGCTGCCTGATCACTTCGAGAGCGCTCTTCGCCCGGATCCGCTCGATGTCTTTGCCTGCCATGCCTTCAGAATGCCAGCTCAGGACCGGCAACGAAATATCCAACGGCGACTAATACATCGCGAGCGTTCGATGGCAGCGGTTTCCGCCGCAAGAGCCTTCCTGAAACGAATAGTGCCACAAGCGGTTTAGTGAATGTCGGCTGTCGCAGCGTGGCCCAGGCGATCCTGGCGGCCTGGACTTTCGCGGGCGTGGAAGTCCAATCCGACGGCACGCAGCTCGGCGAACGGCGTGGGCGCGACTACCTCGGGCTGGCCGATCGCTTGCCTCTCGTCGAGCACATCGGCGATATTCAAAGCTGGGTCGCCCCGCGGATCCCCTCCACGCAAAGTCACTAATTGTGCCGTGTTGACAGTGCCCCTAACTCGCTCGAAACGCGATACTTGGCCTCGCGAGTTTTACGACGCTCCATAACCGAAGGCCGCCCGAGATGCTCCGTGCGCATGCCCCGCCAACAACTCTCGTAGTGCGACGCTGGCCGCGACCATAGACGTCCTGCCCAAATCGCCAATACGCACAGGACCAGCCCACGTCTTTAAGACCACCGCCAACGCGGCCGTCGCGAGCTGTCGACGCCGAACGCGGTTCAAAACCTACACCAATTAAGGAGATGTGACACAATGGATTTCGCATTTTTACCGCCAGAAATCAACTCCGGCCGGATGTACACCGGCCCAGGGTCGAGCTCCCTTTCCGCCGCCGCGAGCAGCTGGGACTCGTTGGCCGCTGAGCTGGGTACCACGGCCGAGTCTTATGAATCGGTGCTTTCGGGCCTGAGCTTGCAGTGGCGAGGGCCCGCATCGGAGGCGATGGCGGCGACGGCCGCCCACTATATGGGTTGGCTGCAAACGACCGCCGAGCAGGGAAAGCAGACGGCCATGCAAGCTAGGGCCGCCGCAGCAGCCTACGAGCAGGCCTATGCGATGACGGTGCCCCCACCCGCGGTCACGGCCAACCGCACCCGACTAGCATCGCTGATCGCGACGAACCTCTTGGGCCAAAACACCGCGGCGATCGCAGCCACCGACGCACAGTACGCCGAGTATTGGGCCCAGGACGCCACGGCGATGTCCGACTATGCCACCTCCTCGGGGGCGGCGACGCAGCTACCGCCGTTCTCCTCACCGAAGCAGACCACCAGCGCGTCCGGGCTGACCGCTCAGAACGCCGCGGTCACCCAAGCCAACGCCGGCGCCGCAGCCTCAAACCCGCTGTCGCAGGTGGTTTCGGCAGCGGTCCAGTCACTGCAGGCGCTGGCGGCCAACCCGTCGTCGATCATCCCTGACGACTTGACCATCCTTGACGTCATCGCGGCTACCGGGACGAGTTTGAACTCCACCTACTACATGGAGGGGTTCGCTGGCGGGGTCATTGGAGCCGAGAACAACCTGGGCGTGTTACCCAAGCTGGCGGCCGCTCCGGCCGAGGTCGCCCCGACCCTCACCGCGGCGCCCCAGCTTGGCGGTGGTGCAGGCCTGGGCAACGTAACTGCAACCCTTGCCCGTGCCGGCACGATCGGGCCGATGTCCGTACCAGCAAGCTGGTCGGCACCGTCGAGCAGCCGTGTCGCGGCGTTGGAGCCCGCCGGCCTGACCACGCTTCCGGGGACCGACGAGGCAGTCGCGTCCGGTTATCCGGGCTACCCCGGGATGCCAGGGGGGCAGTCTCGCGAGCGACGGGCGTGGCTGTCCCGCCCCGGTACGGCGTCCGGCTCACGGTGATGCCACGCCCGCCGGCCGCTGGGTAGCGGCACCGCCAACCAGATATCAAACCCTGCCGCTGCGGGCCGGTCTGCCGCACAACAGCTCAGAAGAAGATGTGACACAATGGATTTCGATTTTTTGCCACCGGAAATCAACTCCGGCCGGATGTACAGTGGCCCCGGATCAGGCTCGCTGCTGGCTGCCGCGGGAAGTTGGGACTCGCTGGCCGCTGAGTTGGACATCACGGCCGAGACCTATGAATCGGTGCTTTCGGGTCTTACCAGCTTGCACTGGCGCGGCCCCACATCGGTGGCGATGGCGGCCACCGCCGCCCCCTACATGGGTTGGCTGCACATCACCGCCGAGCAGACGAGGCAGACGGCCATGCAGGCCAGGGCCGCTGCGGCAGCCTATGAGCTGGCGTATGCGATGACGGTGCCCCCACCGGCGGTCACGGCCAACCGCACCCAGCTGGTATCGCTGATCGCGACAAACTTCTTCGGCCAAAACACCGCGGCGATCGCAGCCACCGAGGCGCAGTACGCCGGGTATTGGGCCCAGGACGCCGCAGCGATGTCCGGCTACGCCGCCAGCTCCGCGGCGGCGGCGCAGTTGACGCCGTTCTCCTCCCCGCACCAGACCACCAACCCGGCGGGGCTGACCGCTCAGGACGCCGCGGTCACCCAAGCCAACGCCAACGCCAACGCCGCAGCCTCAAACCCGCTGTCGCAGGCGGTTTCGGCGGCGATCCAGTCACTACAGGCGGCGGCCAACCCGTCGTCGATCATCCCTGTCGATCTCGACATCCTTGACGCCATTCGGGTTGTCGGCACCTCGATAAACGGCACTTTCAAAATGGAGGGGACCGCTTCCGGGATCATTGGGGCCGAGGACAACTTGGGCATATTGCCCGAACCAGGGGCGGAGACAGCCGAGGTCACCCCGACGCTCACCGCGGCGCCTCAGTTAAGCGGTGCCGCGTCGGGCCTTGGCGGTGGCACGGGTCTGGGCAGCATAACCGCAACCCTTGCCCGTGCCGGCACGGTCGGATCGATGTCCGTGCCGACAAGCTGGGCCGCGCCGTCGAGCAGCCCGATTACGGCATTGTCGGGCAGCGGCTTACCTACGCTCCCGGGGACCGACGAGCTAGCCGGGTCCGCTATGCCAGGCATACCCGGGATGCCAGGAGGGACAGTCTCGCGACCCACGGGCGTCGTCCCCCGGTACGGTGTCCGGCTCACGGTGATGTCACGCACACTCGCAGGTGGGTGACAGACCCTAGCCGGCAGGCGGTTCGGGCGGCGCGAACTTCCAGTTGTCCGGATTCTTCGGCGAATACACCACCGGAAACAGTTGACCCATCACCGGCCAGGCGTCGACGTTGACGGCCATGCGCTGATAGACGGCGTGCTCATTGACGGTAGGCCCGTTGATGACGCCCGCGATCGTGACGTACTGCTCACCGCCGGCGTCCGGTCGCGGGCTGACTCCGGTCACCAGTAACGTGCCGCTCGTCAGGGCTCCACGTGGACCGCGCGGGATGAACCGCGGGGCAAGAAACGCCAAAAGGATCGTGACCAGCAAGAGCAGCACAAGGAATTCCCACACCCGGCCATGGTAGGGCCGTGATAGGACTGCGTCATGAGTCAGGACGATCTGGCGCTGGCGCTGACGCTGGCCGACCGTGCAGACATGCTGACTCGCGCCCGGTTCGGCGCGCTCGACCTGCGCATCGACACCAAACCGGATCTGACACCGGTAACCGACGCCGATCGGGCGGTCGAAGCCGACCTGCGTGAAGTGCTCGGACGCGAACGGCCGGACGACAGCGTCGTAGGCGAGGAGTTCGGCGGAACCACCACTTTCACCGGACGACAGTGGATCATCGACCCAATCGACGGCACCAAGAACTTCGTGCGCGGGGTGCCAGTGTGGGCCAGTTTGATCGCGTTGCTCGAAGACGGCGTCCCTTCGGTCGGCGTCGTGAGTGCGCCGGCGCTGCAGCGTCGGTGGTGGGCAGCGCGCGGCCAGGGCGCGTTCGTCGCGGTCGACGGCGGGGGTCCCCTCCGGCTGTCGGTTTCCTCGGTCGCGGACCTTGGTTCGGCGAGCCTGTCGTTCTCCAGCTTGTCGGGCTGGGCACAGCGCGGTTTGCGCGAGCGCTTCACCGAGCTGACCGACGCGGTGTGGCGAGTACGCGCCTACGGCGACTTTCTGTCCTATTGCCTTGTTGCCGAGGGCGCCGTCGACATTGCCGCCGAACCGGAGGTGTCGGTGTGGGACCTCGCTGCGCTGGACGTCCTGGTGCGCGAGGCGGGCGGCAAACTCACCGGCTTGGACGGCGCCGCCGGCCCGCACCGTGGTAGCGCCGTGGCGACCAACGGCCTGTTGCACGACCAGGTGCTCACCAGCTTGGGCAGCAGGACAGGCACCGAATCCGTGTGAATTAACTAACACGTCACCTCTAGCTATCTTACTCCGGAGTAAGATAGGCTTATCCGCATCGCCCCAACGACCGAGGCTGCTGAAATGACCGATACTGTTTCCTCGAAGAAAT
>JBEKNM010000171.1:0-8479 GCA_049522835.1 Mycobacterium sp. | reverse complement strand
GCGATTGCCGCGGCTGGAATCGGCCCGTTTGTTTCCCTGTTGAAGGGCTGGTACATGTCCTTCTGGCCGGTCCTGGCTATGGCCGCCATCATGGTCAGCTCCTTGACCGGCACCATGATCACTATGTTCAGCGCACGCTATTGGTACTGAACCGTCACTGAACTGACGCTTCTACCGCCGCCGCTGGCGCCGGTGCGATTTTCCGCAAGATCGCGCTGCTGCGACGGCACCGGCGTGAGACTGAAATCACAACTGCGCATACAGAATTCGGTGCGCCAGTCACCATCCGGTCACGGTCCGACAAATAATCGTTCGTAGAGCTCATCAGCTATTTTCGGCCGGCAACTTATGTTGTAGAAGTGTCTATAGTGACTGGTGTGAATTGATCGGGTCAACCGCCTGATTGACGTTCCCAACTGTCATGCAGGCGGTTCGACCCCGACGTGGCGGCGATCGCATGCGTCATGGAACGGCGGCGGAAGCGCGTAGTCAGCACGCTGAGGCCCAAAGCGCCCGAGAGGGACAAGGAGGTTGGTATCCCAATGAAACGCATCTACGGCCTCATCATCGGCCTGGCCCTGCTGGTGGCCCCGATGTCGGCCTCGATCATGGCCACTTCGGGTCTGGCAAACGCCGACCCGATAACCAAACCGATGGACTACCAGCAGGTAACGGACATCGTCATCGCGCGTGGTCTTGCAGCGCGCGGAGTGCCGTATTCGTGGGCCGGCGGTGGTGTCAACGGCCCCACTCGCGGTACCGGTTCGGGTATCAACACTGTCGGATTCGACGCCTCGGGCCTGATGCAATACGCCTACGCCGGCGCCGGAATCAAGCTGCCGCGTTCTTCCGGGCAGATGTACCGGCTCGGCAGCAAGGTTCTGCCGCAGCAGGGACGCAAGGGCGACCTGATCTTCTACGGTCCCGACGGCACGCAAAGTGTCGCGATGTTCCTCGGTAACGGCCAGATGCTGGAGGTGGGCGACGTCGTCCAGGTTTCGCCGGTCCGCAGCAGCGGTATGGCTCCTTACCTGGTTCGGGTTCTCGGTAGCCAGACGGCGCCAGTTCAGCAGGCCCCAGCGCCGCAGGCACCAGTTCAGCAGGCGCCAGCGCCGCAGGCACCAGTTCAGCAGGCTCCGGTTCAGCAGGCTCCATTGCAACAAGCGCCCGTCCAGCAAGCACCGGTCCAGCAAGCACCGTTGCAGCAGGCACCGGCCCAGCAAGCACCGGTGCAGCAGGCTCCGTTGCAGCAAGCACCGGTGCAGCAGGCGCCGGTCCAGCAAGCGCCATTGCAGCAAGCACCCTTGCAGCAGGCGCCAACGCAGCAGCCGCCCCTGATCAGTACGTTTCGGTAGCCTTCTCTAGTCTCCCGAACACCCGCCACCTGCTCAGTTACCGAGCACTCACGCTCGGTGGGCAGGTGGCGGATTAGGTACATTAGCTGTCAATATGGTCAGCCTGTCACCGCTTCTTCCGTCGGCCACGCTCCCGGAGCCGGTGGCAGCAACGGGCACCCAGGCCGTCCGCTCGACAGGCTTCTATCGTTACGATCTCGACGGCTTGCGCGGTATCGCGATCGCGCTCGTCGCCGTTTTCCACATCTGGTTCGGCCGGGTTTCCGGCGGCGTGGACGTGTTCCTGGCACTGTCTGGCTTCTTCTTCGGCGGCAAGGTGCTTCGCGCTGCACTCAACCCGGCTCAATCCCTGTCGCCAGTGGCGGAAGTGATCCGGCTGGTCCGCCGTCTGGTTCCGGCGCTGGTCGTGGTCCTGGCCGCGTGCGCGCTACTCACCATCCTGGTGCAGCCGCAGACCCGCTGGGAGACGTTCGCCGACCAGAGCCTGGCCAGCCTGGGCTACTACCAGAACTGGGAGCTGGCCAACACCGCGTCGAACTACCTGCGGGCGGACGAAGCCGTCAGTCCGTTGCAGCACATCTGGTCCATGTCGGTGCAGGGTCAGTTCTACATTGGTTTCCTGCTGCTGGTCGCCGGGTGCGCGTACCTGTTCCGGCGCCCGCTTGGTGCCCGCCTGCGGACCATGTTCGTGATACTGCTGAGCTCCCTGACGTTGGCGTCGTTTGTCTACGCGATCTTTGCCCATCAGGACAACCAGGCGGGCGCCTACTACAACAGCTTCGCTCGGGCGTGGGAGTTGCTGCTGGGCGCGCTGGTCGGCGCGCTGGTGCGCCACATCCGCTGGCCGATGTGGCTGCGCACCGTCGTCGCCAGCGTCGCGCTGGCGGCGGTGCTGTCCTGCGGGGCACTGATCGACGGCGTCCGGGAATTCCCCGGCCCATGGGCGCTGGTGCCCGTCGGGGCCACCATGCTGATGATACTTGCCGGGGCGAACCTGCAGGGCAGTTCCCCAGACGATGTTCGCGGCGCGCGGATGCCGCTGCCGAATCGGCTGCTAGCCGCCGGGCCGCTGGTGGCGTTGGGTGCAATGGCGTACTCGCTGTACCTGTGGCACTGGCCGCTGCTCATCTTCTGGCTGTCCTACACCGGCCACCCGCATGTCAACCTGGTCGAGGGCTCAGCTGTGTTGCTCGTCTCCGGGTTGCTGGCTTACCTGACCACCCGCCTCGTCGAGGACCCGCTGCGCTACCGGGCACCCGCGAGCGCAGCAGCGCCGGCGATCCCCTGGCGAGTCCGGTTGCGTCGGCCGACGATCGCGCTGGGATCGGCGGTGGTGCTGCTGGGCGTCACCCTGACCGCGACCTCATTCACCTGGCGTCAGCACGTCAGCACCGAACGCGCCACCGGCAAGGAGCTATTGGGACTCAATCCCGAGGACTATCCGGGTGCGCGCGCCCTGACCGCCCATCTGCGGGTGCCCACGTTGCGGATGCGGCCCACCATCCTGGAAATCAAGGACGACCTGCCCGCCACCACCAGGGATGGGTGCATCAGTGACTTCGTCAACCCGGCGGTGGTCAATTGCAGCTACGGCGACCCCAACGCCCACCGGACCATCGCTTTGGCCGGCGGATCGCACGCGGAACACTGGCTGCCCGCGCTGGACCTGCTCGGGCACCTGCAGCACTTCAAAGTGGTGACCTACCTCAAAATGGGCTGCCCGTTGTCCACCGAACAGGTCCCGCTGATCATGGGCAACAACGCGCCGTACCCGCAGTGCCGCGAGTGGGTGCAACGGACGATGGCCAAGTTGCTCAATGACCGTCCCGATTACGTGTTCACCACGTCGACTCGACCGTGGAACATCAAATCCGGAGACGTGATGCCGGCAACCTACATCGGGATCTGGCAAACGCTGTCCAACAACAACATTCCCATCCTCGCCATGCGCGACACCCCCTGGCTGGTCAAAAACGGCAAACCGTTCGATCCCGCGGACTGCCTGGCAAAGGGGGGCAACGCGCAGTCATGCGCGATCAAGCGCTCCGACGTGCTGGCCGATCGCAATCCCGCCCTCGACTTCGTCGGGCAGTTCCCGCTACTGAAGCCACTTGATATGTCGGACGCGATATGTCGGGCCGACGTCTGCCGTCCCGTTGAAGGAAACGTGCTGATCTACCACGGCGCTCATCACCTGTCGCCCACCTACGTACGGACGATGACCGACGAACTGGGCCGCCAGATCGCGGCGAACACCGGTTGGTGGTGACGGGGCACCTCCCGGCGCCGATAAGGTCGAGTCATGCCGTCCAACAACCCAGCCGCGACTTCGGGCGCTGCGAAACCTGACGGGGCCGCGCCCACGCTTCCTACCGTGTGGCCGGGCAACGCTTATCCGCTCGGGGCAGCTTATGACGGCGCAGGGACCAATTTTTCGCTGTTCTCCGAGATCGCCGAGAAGGTCGACTTGTGTCTGATCGACGACAAAGGCAATGAGTCGCGGATCCCCCTCGACGAGGTTGACGGATATGTCTGGCACGCATATCTGCCGAACATCACCCCCGGCCAACGCTACGGATTTCGTGTGCACGGGCCATTCGATCCGGCGGCCGGCCTTCGATGTGATCCAAGCAAGCTGCTGCTCGACCCGTACGGTAAAGCATTCGACGGCGATTTCACCTTCGGCCAGGCGCTGTTCTCCTATGACCTGGACGCCGTTGACGCGGCGGGCCGCGACGGCAGCGGGGCCGACACCGGTACTCCCCCCATGGTCGACTCGCTCGGCCACACCATGACCAGCGTGGTGATCAACCCGTTCTTCGACTGGGCGTTCGACCGGGCGCCGCTGACCCCATACCACGAGACGGTCATCTACGAGGCCCACGTGAAGGGCATGACGCAAACCCATCCCGGCGTCCCCGAGGGACTTCGGGGCACCTACGCCGGTATCGCCCACCCGGCGATCATCGATCACCTCAAGTCCCTCAATGTCACCACGCTGGAACTGATGCCGGTCCACCAGTTCATGCACGACCAACGGCTGCTGGACCTGGGCTTGCGAAATTACTGGGGCTACAACACATTCGGGTTCTTCGCTCCGCAATACCAATACGCGGCAAACCGGCAGGCGGGCAGCGCGGTTGCCGAATTCAAGATGATGGTGCGCAATCTTCACGAAGCCGACATCGAGGTCATCCTCGACGTGGTCTACAACCACACCGCCGAAGGCAACCACTTGGGTCCGACGATCAACTTCCGCGGCATCGACAACGCGGCCTACTACCGGCTTCTCGACGGGGACCTGCGGCTCTATAAAGACTTCACCGGCACCGGCAACAGTCTCAACGCCCGTCACCCGCACGTCCTGCAGCTGATCATGGACTCGTTGCGCTATTGGGTCATTGAAATGCACGTCGACGGGTTCCGGTTCGACCTGGCTTCCACGCTGGCCCGGGAATTCTACGACGTCGACCGATTGAGCGCGTTCTTCGATCTGGTGCAGCAGGATCCGGTGATCAGCCAGGTCAAGCTGATCGCCGAACCTTGGGACGTCGGCGAGGGCGGCTACCAGGTCGGCAACTTTCCGGGTTTGTGGACCGAGTGGAACGGGAAGTACCGCGACACTGTGCGTGACTACTGGCGGGGCGAGCCCGCGACCCTCGGCGAGTTCGCCTCCCGGCTCACCGGGTCGTCGGACCTCTACGAGGCGTCCAGTCGCCGGCCCAGCGCCAGCATCAATTTCGTCGTCGCCCACGACGGATTCACCCTCAACGACCTGGTGTCCTACAACGAGAAGCACAACTTGGCCAACGGCGAGGACAACCGCGACGGAGAAAGCCACAACCGGTCGTGGAACTGTGGTGTCGAGGGGCCCACCGACGACCCCGACATCACCGCACTGCGGTGTCGCCAGATGCGCAACTTCTGGGCCACCTTGATGGTCAGCCAGGGCACCCCGATGATCGCGCACGGCGACGAGTTCGGCCGCACCCAACAAGGCAACAACAACGTCTACTGCCAGGACTCCGAATTGTCCTGGATGGACTGGTCGTTACTCGACAAGAATGCCGATCTGCTGGCTTTTGCCCGCAAAGTGACCAACTTGCGCAAGAACCATGCGGTGTTCCGCCGGCGCCGGTTCTTCGAGGGTGAACCCATCCGAACCGGCGACGAAGTCCGCGACATCGCGTGGCTGACAGCCGGCGGCCAGGAGATGACACACGACGATTGGAACATGGGCCTCGACAAATGTGTCGCAGTGTTTCTCAACGGCGACGCCATCACCGCACCAGATGCCCGCGGTGAGCGAGTAGTCGACGACTCATTTCTGTTGTGCTTCAACGCCCATAGCAGCGAGGTGGAGTTCGTCACCCCACACGACGATTATGCGCAAGAGTGGACGGTGGACCTCGATACCAACGACCCCGTCGGTGACGCCGACCTGGTGGTAGCCGCAGAAGAGAAGATACTGGTGCCTTCGCGCTCGCTGCTGATACTCCGTAAGACGTCCTGACGCATGGCTTTTCCGGTGCTGTCCAGCTACCGGTTACAGCTGCGTGGTCGGTCCAGCGGATTCGGGTTCACCTTCGCCGACGCCGAGAACCTATTGGACTACCTCGACGACCTCGGGGTGTCGCATCTGTACTTGTCGCCGATCATCACTGCGGTCGGCGGGTCGTCGCACGGGTATGACGTCACCGATCCGACAACGGTGTCGCCGGAGCTGGGCGGTCCTGACGGCCTGGCCCGGCTGGCGGCGGCTGCCCGCGCACGCGGAATGGGCCTGGTCGTCGACATCGTCCCCAACCATGTCGGGGTCGACAAGCCCGAGCAGAACGCCTGGTGGTGGGACGTCTTGCGGCACGGGCGGACGTCGGACTATGCGGCATTCTTCGATATCGACTGGGACTCAGAAGACGGCCGAATTGTGTTGCCGCTGCTGGGTTCCGACGACGATATCGCCGATCTACGGGTCGACGACGGCCTGCTGCGGCTGGGGGACCTGGCGCTGCCGATCGCGCCCGGGACGTCAGACGGCACCGGCCCCGAAGTGCATGATCGCCAAAATTATCGGCTGGTGGGCTGGCGGCGCGGGCAGGTGGGTTATCGCCGTTTCTTCTCGATCACCTCGCTGGCCGGGCTGCGTCAGGAAGATCGCGCGGTTTTCGACGCCAGCCACGCCGAGGTCGCCCGCTGGTTCGCTGACGGACTCGTCGACGGCGTCCGTATCGATCACCCTGACGGGTTGACCAACCCCAGTGGGTATTTGGCCTGGCTACGCGAATTGCTCGGCGCCCAAGCCTGGATCGTGATCGAGAAGATCCTGGCCGCCGACGAGGCGCTGGAGCCCACGCTGCCGGTGGACGGCACCACCGGTTACGACGTGTTGCGCGAAGTGGGCGGAGTCTTCGTCGACCCCCTTGGCGCTGCGGCGCTCACCGAACTCTTCGAGTCCACGGGCATCGATTATCAGGGGATGCCGACAATGCTGGCGGACCTCAAGATCCGCGCGGCCACCGATACCCTGGCCAGTGAACTACGCAGGCTGCGGCGGAGCATCGCCGCAGCGGCAGGCGCCGATCATCCGCTGCTGCCCGAGGCTGTGGCTGCGTTGCTCACCCATATCGACGTTTACCGCACCGATTACCTGGGCCTGGCTGCGATTCTGCCCAGCGCATTGGCCAAAACCCAGGCGGCGAAACCAGAATTAGGACCTGCGCTGCAGGTGGTTGCTGCTGCATTGGCCCACGGCGGCGAGCCGGCGGCACGACTGCAACAACTGTGCGGCGCGGTGACCGCCAAGGCGGTCGAGGACTGCATGTTCTACCGCGATGCGCGGCTGGTGTCGCTCAACGAGGTGGGCGGCGAACCGCTGCGGTTTGGTGTGGGCGCCGCGGAGTTTCACCACAGCGCCGCTACCCGTGCCCGGTTATGGCCCCAGACGATGACGACACTGTCCACCCACGACACCAAGCGCGCCGAAGACGTGCGAGCCCGCATCGGCGTGCTGTCACAGGTGCCCTCGCTATGGTCGGAGTTCGTTGCCCGCTGGGAAATCGAGGCCCCCTCCCCCGACGCCGCGACCGGCCGGTTTCTGTGGCAGAACATCTTCGGGGTGTGGCCGGTCAGCGGAGAGGTCACCGACCAGCTGCGCGCACGGCTGCATGGCTACGCCGAGAAAGCCATCCGGGAAGCGGCCTGGCATACCTCGTGGAACGACCCGGATGCCGCGTTCGAGGATGCGGTGCACCGTTGGCTGGATACCGTGCTCGACGGCAAGGTGGCAGGCCAGCTGAACGAATTTGTCGCCCAACTCAATTCGCATGCCGCAAGCGACGCGCTGGGCCAGAAGTTACTCGCCCTGACCGTGCCCGGCATCCCCGACATCTACCAGGGCACCGAGCTGTGGGACGACAGCCTGGTCGATCCCGACAACCGCCGACCGGTGGACTATGCCGCCCGCCGAGCCGCTCTCAAAGAGTTGCAGCATCCGAAAATTCGGATCGTGACCACCGCGCTTCGGCTGCGGCGCTCCCATCCGGACAGCTTTCTGCACGGCGAATACCTTCCGGTGCTGGCCAGCGGCCAGGCCAATGATCATGTCGTGGCTTTCCGCCGCGGCACCGACATCCTGGTCGCGGTGACCCGCTGGACGGTCCGGCTGGCCGAGACGGGCTGGGGCAACACCGTGTTGCCGCTCCCCGACGGCTCCTGGACCGACACGCTGACCGGCGCCACGGCAAGCGGACCGACGTCTGCCGCCGAATTGTTCGCGGACCTGCCCGTCGTCCTGCTGGAGCGCAACCATGACTGAATTCCGGGTGTGGGCACCCAAGCCGGGCCTGGTTCGGCTCGACGTTGACGGTGAGCAGCACCCGATGACGCGCTCGGACGACGGCTGGTGGCACGCGACCATCGAGACGTCACCAGACGCCCGCTACGGATACCTGCTCGACGACGACCCCACCGTGCTGCCCGACCCGCGGTCGGCCCGCCAGCCCGACGGGGTGCACGCCCGCTCGCAATTGTGGGATGCGTCGGGCGCCGGCTGGACCGACGCCGATTGGCGCGGCCGGTCGGTCCAAGGCGCGGTGATCTACGAGCTGCACGTCGGCACCTTCACG
>JBEKNM010000170.1:0-8512 GCA_049522835.1 Mycobacterium sp. | reverse complement strand
TCGCGTCGCCGCGCAGATCGAGGCCTGACTCCTCATGCGTAACCAAGGCATTGCGCCTATTGCGCAGCACGCTCCAACTCAGCGCCGCCCCAACGAAGACCACACCCACCGAAGCGGTGGCAGCCTGGGGTATCTGGAGTCTCGGCTCGACGGACAGCAACATGATCACCGCCAGCGCGCCAATCGCCCAGTGCGCTCCATGTTCCAGGTACACATAGCGGTCCAGCGTGTCCTGGTGGACCAGGTAGACGGTGATCGACCTGACGAACATCGAGCCCACCAGCCCGAGACCCAGCGCGATGATGATCGGGTCGGAGGTGATCGCGAAGGCGCCGGTGACTCCGTCGAACGAGAATGCGGCGTCGAGAACCTCAAGGTAGAGGAACAAAGCGAAGCCGGCCTTGCCGCCTGTCACAACCGGCCCGGAATCCGATGGCCGGAACGCCCGGCTCAAACCGTTGACCACCAGATACGTCACCAGGCCAAGCAGCCCCGCCGTCAGTACCGTCGCGCGCTCCCCGCTGGAGTGCGTCAACAGCGTGCCGACGAGGACCAGCACGATGGCGGCCACCACCACTGCCACCTGACCGAGCCGTCCGATACGGGCGAATGGGATCTCGATCAACCTGAGCCACTTGATATCTCGGTCATAAAAAACAAAATCCAGGAACAGCATGAGCAGGAAGATCCCGCCGAATGCCGCAATCTGTGGGTGCGCCGAGGTGATCAACTTTTGATAGCTGGGCGACCCGTCCGGAAACTCCAGCGCGCCGCGCGGTGGCGGACTGAGAGCCATCTCCATCGCGCGAACCGGGTCGATGCCGGCGGTCGCCCAGACAATGAGCAGCGGGAAGACCAGCCGCATGCCGAATACCGCGATGAGAATCCCGATCGTCAGGAACATCTGCTGCCAAAACGGGGTCATCCGCTGCAGAATCGCGGCGTTGATAATGGCGTTGTCGAACGACAGCGACACCTCGAGGACAGCCAGCACCAACAGCAAATAGAGGGCGTTGAGACCACCGTGCACATACCCGGCTAAGAGGGCCAGCGCGGTCAGGCCGAACGAGAAGCCGAAGACGCGTAAGGCTGCCATGGGTCCTTCCTGACAGCCGCTCACAATAAGCGAAGGAGATCGCCGCCGCAGACGGTCGGCGTCTGACACTTATCATTTTCAAATGCATCGGGTCAGTCGGCCGGAAGCGCGGTCCCGATGACAGCCACGGGAGCCTCGCGTGGGCCGATCGCACGAGGCAGTGTGGCCCGGGTCGGCACCGCGACCTTGCTCACCGCACTGTGCGGCTACCTGTTGGTCTATCTGGCTGCCCGTGACCTCTCTCCCAGTGGCTTCTCGGTATTCGGGGTGTTCTGGGGGGCGTTCGGCCTGTTCACCGGCGCCGCTAACGGCTTGCTGCCAGAAACCACCCGCGAAGTCCGCTCGGTGGGCTATATCAGCGACTCAGGGCTGCCACGCACACATCCGCTCCGAGTCGCCGCGATGATCGGCGCGGCCGCAGCCGTCGTAATCGCCAGTAGCTCGCCGCTGTGGAGCGGGCGGTTATTCGTCGAGGCACGCTGGTTATCGGTGGGACTACTCAGCCTTGGAATCGCCGCGTTCTGCCTGCACTCCACCCTGCTGGGGATGCTCGCCGGCACCGACCAGTGGACCCGGTATGGGGCACTGATGGTGACCGATGTGGTCTTGCGGGTAACGGTCGCCGCAGCGACGTTCGTGATTGGGTGGGGCCTGACCGGGTTCTTGTGGTCCACTGTGGCCGGCGCGGTGGCCTGGCTGATCATGTTGGTGGCCTCACCCACGACACGCGCGACCGCCCGCCTGCTGACACCGGGCAGTACCGCGACGTTTCTGCGCGGCGCGGCCCATTCGATCACTGCCGCGGGCGCAACCGCGATTCTGGTGATGGGTTTTCCGGTACTGCTCAAGCTGACCTCGAACGAGCTCGGGGCAGCCGGTGGCGTCGTCATCCTGGCCGTGACCTTGACCCGCGCGCCGCTGCTGATGCCCCTGCTGGCCATGCAAGGCAACCTCATCGCTCATTTCGTCGACGAACGCACCCACCGGCTTCGGGCGCTGATCGCGCCCGCCGGGATCATCGGCGGCATCGGCGCGGTCGGGGTGCTGGCGGCGAGTGTCATGGGCCCGTGGTTGCTGCGGGTCGCGTTCGGGCCGCAGTACCTTGCCAGCGGCGCGCTGCTGGCGTGGCTGACGGGGGCAGCGTTGGCGATCGCCATGCTGACGCTTACCGGCGCCGCTGCAGTAGCGGCCGCCCTGCATCGGGCGTATTCGCTGGGCTGGGTCGCCGCGACGGTGGCGTCCGGACTGTTGCTGCTACTGCCGCTGCCGCTGGAGACCCGCACCGTGGTCGCCCTGTTGTGCGGTCCGCTGGTGGGAATCGGCGTCCATGTGGTGGCGCTGGCGCGCGAAGGACGCTCAACGCGCTGATCGCGCCTGGGCCAGCGTGTAGCTTGTGGGCTTAAATGAGCACTGAAACCCATTGCCCCGACGTCTGGATCGTCATTCCCGCCTTCAACGAAGCGGCCGTCATCGGCGAGGTCATAGCCGATGTGCGCTCGGCCTTCGACCATGTCGTCTGCGTAGACGACGGCAGCACCGACGGCACCGGGGAAATCGCCACGCGAGCCGGAGCTCACCTGGTGCGCCACCCGATCAATCTGGGCCAGGGCGCCGCTATCCAGACCGGCGTCGAGTACGCCCGCAACCAACCCGGGGCGCAGGTTTTCGCCACGTTCGACGCCGACGGCCAGCACCGCGTCAAGGACCTGGCCGCGATGGTCGACCGGCTGGGCGCGGGTGACGTCGACGTTGTGATCGGAACGCGATTCGCCCGGCGTGAGGGAAGCCGGCCGCCGTTTCTAAAGAGGATTGTGTTGCGGACCGCAACGCGGTTGAGCCGGCGTGGTCGCCAACTCGGCCTGACTGACACCAACAACGGCCTGCGGGTGTTCAACAAGACCGTGGCCGATGGGCTGGATATCACCATGAGTGGGATGAGCCACGCCAACGAGTTCGTCATGCTGATCGCCGAAAACCATTGGCGCGTGGTCGAAGAACCGGTAGAGGTGCTGTACACCGAATACTCGAAGTCGAAGGGGCAGCCCCTCCTCAACGGCGTCAACATCATCTTCGACGGGTTTCTGCGAGGGAGGATTCCGAGATGAAAAGGACTGAAAGATGAATTGGATCGAGGTGCTGCTGATCGGGTCGATCATCGCGCTGCTGGTCTATCTGCTGCGGTCCCGCAGAAATGCGCGGTCTCGGGCCTGGGTCAAGGTCGGTTATGTGGCGTTCGTGCTGGCTGGTATCTACGCCGTGCTTCGGCCCGACGACACCACCGTGGTCGCGCACTGGTTCGGGGTAGGACGCGGCACCGACCTGATGCTCTATGCGTTGATCATGGCGTTCAGTTTCACCACGCTGAGCACTTATATGCGGTTCAAGGACTTGGAGCTGCGCTACGCCCGACTCGCCCGCGCCGTGGCGCTCGAGGGCGCGCAGCAGCCCGAGCAGCGCTAAACGGGTTACGCGTTACGAAAATACTCCACGGTGCGACGAACACCGTCGTCCAGCTGAACTTGCGGGCGCCAGCCCAAAACCCTTCCGGCTAAGCCGTTGTCGAGGCAGGACCGCCTCAGATCACCCAGCCGAGGTGGATGAAATTCCGGATCGTCGGGCGCTCCGACGGCCGCTGCCACCGCCGAATGCAGTTGCCGGTCTGAGGTTTCCACTCCAGTGCCGATGTTGAAGCGCTGGCCACCGCCGGCGTCGCCGGAAGCCTTGACGAAGGCGTCCACCACGTCGTCGACGAAGACGTAGTCGCGGGTGTTGGTGCCGTCGCCGAACACCTTGGTGGGCTTACCCGAAAGTAGCGCTTGAGAGAAGATCGCCACCACGCCCGCTTCGCCGTGTGGATCCTGGCGGGGGCCGTAGACATTGGCCGGTGCGATATGCGAGCAGTCCAGGCCGTACAGATTCCGAAAGGTGTTCAGGTAGATCTCCCCCGCCACCTTGCCCGCGGCGTAGGGCGACGCCGGGTCGGTGGGCACTGTCTCGCTGGTCGGGAATTCCGTCGGGGTGCCGTAAATGGATCCCCCCGACGAGGTGTGCACCACTTTTCGGACACCGGTGCGACGCGCCGCTTCGGCCAGGCGCACCGTGCCGATGACGTTGACCGAAGCATCGAATTGCGGGTCGACCACCGACTGTCGCACATCGATTTGCGCCGCCAGGTGGAATGCCACCTCCGGCCGGTGCTCGTCGAGAATGGCGTGCAGATCCGCGGTCACGATGTCCGCCTCGACGAAGAAATGCGCGGGATTGTCAGCCAGGTGCTCAAGGTTGGTTGCGCGTCCGCGGGCGAAATTGTCCAGTCCGACTACCGAGTGGCCATCTGCCAACAGACGGTCGACTAGCGTCGAACCGATGAAACCGGCTGCCCCGGTGACCAGTGCACGCACCGGCCCACTATACCGGCAGGCCGCGCGGACGACCCGTATACCTCAGGTCGCTGTGGCCGCCGCCGCGCTGATCGTGGTGCAGCTGGGGATACGCGCGGTGCTGGCGTTCGGTGGCTACTTCTATTGGGACGACCTGATTCTGATCGGGAAGGCCGGCACCGAGGGCCTGCTGTCGCCGTCGTACCTGTTCGACGACCACGACGGCCACGTGATGCCGGCCGCCTTCCTGATCGCGGGCGCCATCATCCGGCTGGCGCCACTGGACTGGACAGGGCCGGCGATCAGCTTGGTGGTGCTGCAGCTGGTGGCCTCGCTGGCCCTGTTGCGCGCGCTGTACGTCATCCTCGGCTGGCGTCGGATACTTCTGATCCCGTTGACGTTTGCTCTGTTCACACCGCTGGCCGTGCCAGGGTTCGCGTGGTGGGCGGCGGCGCTGAACTCGTTGCCGATGCTGGCGGCGCTGGCCTGGGTGTGTGCCGATGCGATCCTGCTGGTCCGCACGGGCAACCAGCGCTACGCGGCCACCGGCGTGCTGGTCTATTTCGGTGGCCTGCTGTTCTTCGAGAAGGCCGCGGTGATTCCGTTCGTCGCCTTCGCGGTGGCCGCGCTGGTGCGCCACGTGGCCGGTAGTGGGTCTGCTCCAACAACGGCTCTGCGCACAGTGTGGCGGGCCGGCATGCGGTTCTGGATCGCGTCCCTGACGCTGACCATCGGCTGGATAGCGCTGTATCTGGCCGTCGTCAATCAGCGGCGGTGGAGTTCCGACCTGTCGATGACGTGGGATCTGCTGATTCGTTCGATCACCCACGGCATCGTGCCGGGTCTGGCCGGCGGGCCATGGAGCTGGGCGCGCTGGGCGCCCGCCTCCCCGTGGGCCACTCCGGGGTCGCTGGTGATGGTGCTGGGCTGGCTGGTGCTGATCGGAGTGTTTGCGCTCTCGCTGATCCGCAAACAACACATTGCCCTGGTGTGGCTAACCGCGGCCGGTTACGTGGCCGCCTGCCAGGTGCCGATCTATCTGATGCGGTCGTCACGGTTCACCGCGCTCGAACTGGCCCAGACGCTGAGGTATTTCCCGGACCTCGTCGTCGTATTCGCGTTGCTGGCTGCTGTCGCGCTCAGCGCACCCAACCGAACCGGTGCGCACTGGCTGGACGCCTCAGTGAAACGCACTGCGCCGGCAACCGGATTGGCGGGGATGTTCGTGGTCAGCAGCCTTTACTCGACGGCGACGTTTCTGACCAGCTGGCGGGACAACCCCGCCCAGCCCTACCTGCAGAACGCCCGGGCCGGCTTGGCCGCCGCCCATGCAGCCTCGAATGCGCCGCTGCTGGATCAGGAGGTCGATCCGCTCGTGATGCAACGGGTGGCCGCGCCGGAGAACCTCGCCAGCCACATGTTCGCCCTGCTGCGGGACAGGCCGGAATTTGCCACGGCAACAACGCAATTGAGGATGCTGGACAGCTCGGGCCGGTTGATCGACGCGAGAGTGACCTGGGTCCGGACCATCGCGCCGGGGCCTCTGCCCCAGTGCGGCTATCTCGCGCAACCGGACAAGCCGGCGCGCCTGATCCTCGACGGGCCGCTGCTGCCGGCCGATTGGACCGTCGAACTCAACTACCTGGCTAACAGCGACGGCTCAATGACGCTGTCACTGACCGAAGGACCCGACGTCAAAGTTCCGGTGCACCCCGGACTCAACCGGGTCTTCGCGCGGCTACCGGGGGCCGGGGACGCGATCACGGTGCGAGCAAACACCACCGCTCTGTCGTTGTGCATCGCGTCGGGACCGGTGGGATTTCTCGCGCCGGCCTGACTTGAAAACGTAGTGGCTAGGTCGATCGGAAGCTCAGCGCCACCCCGTTCATGCAGTAGCGCAACCCGGTCGGTTGGGGGCCATCGTTGAAGACGTGGCCGAGGTGCCCGCCGCAGCGACGGCAGAGCACCTCGGTGCGTGTCATCCACAGCGTGCTGTCTTGCCGCTCGAGTACGGCGTTGTCCAGGGCTTTCCAGAAGCTCGGCCAGCCGGTGCCGCTGTCGAACTTGGTGGTCGACGAGAACAGGTCCAGTGCACAGCCCGCGCATCCGAAGGTCCCGGGCCGGTGCTCATCGTTGAGCGGGCTGCTGAAGGGCTTCTCGGTGGACGCCGTGCGAAGCACGCCGTACTGCTGTGGGGTCAGAAGTCGCCGCCACTCCGCGTCGCTGTGGCTGACCTCGAATGTTTCGGTCGAAGTGCGCGGCGCACCGACCGCGAAGGAGTCACGCAAAGAACCACACCCGGCGAGCGCGCCGAGCACTGCGGTGCCGAGCAGTATGCGCCGTCGGGTGAGAGCCGGCCACGGCCGCGGTGGTGTCGGGGCAGTCATGCTTCCAATCGTAGGGCCGGCGGGGGGTCATTACACGCGATCCAGCCGACCCAGCGAAACACTTGGAGTTAGCCGGAATTGGCCTGTGCGATAGTGCTGGGTCAAGGCGCGACGTCTTCTCTCCGGCGCGTAGGGTTTTCGTATGAAAAGGACTTTCGTCGTTACCTTCGCGGTCGGGTTGATCCTCGCACTGTTCGGCCTGATCTGGGCGCTGCAGGGATTCGGAGTGCTTGAGGGCAGTCCGATGAGCAACACCACGACCTGGTCCGTCATTGGTCCGTTCACGGTGCTGATCGGCATCGTGATTGCGGTATTCAGTTGGCGAAAAATCTCGTCGAAGTAGTCATGTCTGCGCCACGGTGAAGTCCACCGTGTGCCAGCCGGTGGCGCCGTCGGGGACGGTACCAACCTGATCTGCGGTTTGGGCGGCACCGGTGTTGTCGGTGGCGCGCACGGTGATGGCGTGTTTCCCAGGGCTTTTCGCCTGCCAGCGGAAGCTCCACAACCTCCACGTCTCGTTGGAATAGCTCGCGCCCAGTTGCGCGGGCTGCCACGCGCCGTCGTCGAAGCGGACCTCAACGGCCCGCACGCCACGATTCTGTGCCCACGCGACACCACCGAACACCACAGGCCCCAGCGGCACGTTCTGACCACCTTTCGGCACGTCGATCCGCGACTCGGTCTTAATAGGTCCGCGCGGTGCCCAGCCTTGCCGCGTCCAGTACGCCTCTGCTTTGTCGAAGCGGGTCAGCTCCAGCTCCACGACCCACTTGGTGGCCGACACGTACCCGTAGAGCCCGGGCACCACCAGCCGGGCCGGGTAGCCATGCTCGATCGGCAGCGGCTGACCGTTGAGGCCGACCGCGAGCAACGCGTCGCGGCCATCGGTGAGCGCCTCCACCGGCGTGCCGGCGGTGAACCCGTCGATCGACGTCGAGAGCACCATATCGGCATCCGCGTGCACACCGGCCACTGCCAGCAGATCAGCCACCCGGTACCCTGTCCAAATGCCCGTCGAAATCAGTCCGCCCCCAACGGGATTCGACACGCAGGTTAACGTCGCCACCGTTTCGACGACGTCGAAGCCGGTGAGGTCGTCGAAGCTGTAGGTGGCGTCGCGGTCCACCATGCCGCGGATGCGCAGCCGCCAGTCGCCGTGGCTGAGTTGGGGAACACTGAGCGCGGTGTCCACCCGGTAGAAGTCGGCGCTGGCGGTGACAAAGCGTGGCAGCGCAACGCCGTTCGGTTGCACATCAGCAGGTATTGGTGGCGCAAACGCGCGCGGTCGGGGAAGTTTGAAGCTGTTGCGGTCAGCGGCCACCGAATGCACCAGCCGCGTAATGACCGCACCCACCACGCCACCCACCACTCCGAATCCGAGCAATCCGAACATGACCAACCCCATACGCCTGCCGGCATCCGGCTCGTCGTGGTCGGCTTCGTCTTCCGGGTCTCCCTGGCCCGGCCAGAACCAACGGGTGAGCAAACGCAGGGTCGTCACGCCGCATACGGTGCCCGCGAGGGTGGGAACCATGTCGATCGCTGTTGCACCTTGCCGCGACACCACCGCGATGCATCCGAGAATGCCCGCCGCGACGATCATGGCGCTGCCCAGCGGGCGGCGCTGAGTCTCGAGTGTCCCGGCGATC
>JBEKNM010000169.1:0-8514 GCA_049522835.1 Mycobacterium sp. | reverse complement strand
AACCCGAACGGCGGGCCGATAGGGAAGTGCTGGCCGACGGCGTGCTCGCCCTCGGTGCCGTGGCCGAAGGTGTCGACAGTGGTCGAGTGCCGCCCGCCGATCTTCGACATTGAACAACCGGCGCCGAGGGTGTCATGCAGGAATCGCAGCGCGGCACGCCCGCGGTCCAGCAGCGGGAACTGCATCCGCAAGCCGTGCACCAGTGCGAACAAGCCGCTGCCCAGCCCGTATCGACGGTCTTCGCGGCGGGCCACCCACGCGCCGCGTTCCAGCTCGGCGAGCACCAGAGCACAGGTCGAAGTGCTGATCCCGCACATCTTCGCGAGCGAGACCGAGGTCTGCCCGTCTGGTGAATCCGCCAATGCGGCAAGTACATCCATCACCCGGCTGGTGGGCGGCGACTTGGCGGTTGACGTACCTATGACTTGCTCCTTACCATCCATCCTAAATATAGCAGGTGTCTTCCTAATATTAGGAGATATTTGGTGTTCAAGGTGGGGGTTTGGGGTCCGGGTTCCATGGGTGTGATCGCGCTGCGCGGGGTGATTGACCACCCGCAGCTGGAGCTCGTCGATGTCGTCGTGCACAGCGATGCCAAAGCGGGTCACGATGCCGGAGAGCTGTGTGGAATCGCGCCGGTCGGGGTGGTTGCCACCCAGGATCCAGCGCCCTTGCTCGCCGGCGATGCCGACGTGGTGGTCTATGCCGCCGGCGCCAACCTGCGGCCGCTAGAGGCCGTCGAGGACATGGTGTCGATCCTGCGGGCCGGCAAGAACCTGGTGTCGTGTTCGGTGGTCCCTCTGGTGTTCCCGGCTGCCCCAGGACCGGAGCACTGCGTCTTCACCAAACCACTGCAGCAGGCGGCACTGGACGGCGGTGTGTCGTTCTTTACCACCGGCATCGATTCCGGTTTTGCCAACGATGTTTTGCCGCTGGTGCTTTCGGGTGTCTCCCGGGTTATCGAATCGGTACGGGTTACAGAAATGTTCAATTACGCCACTTACCCGGACAGGGCTGCGGTGTACGAGATCCTCGGATTCGGCAAGCCACCCGAATTCACCGCGTTCGCGGCCACACCCGGGGTTTTCACCTTCGGCTGGGGCCCGGTGCTGCACCAGCTCGCCGCCGGCCTGGGGACCAAGATCGACCACATCGACGAGAGCGTCGAACGGATCCCGGCCACGGAGTCCTTCGACACACCCACCGGCCACATCGCGGCCGGGGCGATCGCCGCGATGCGCTCGACGCTGACCGGGTACGTTGGCGAAAAAGCGACGTTCGTCGTCGACCACGTGACGCGGATGCGCGACGATATCGCTCCGGACTGGCCGCAGCCGCACATCACTATTCCGCCGAAGGACCTGGGCTATGGGTTGGCATCCGGCCGCGGTCTGTACCGCGTCGAGATTGAGGGCTCCCCGAGCATCCGCTGCGAATTCGAGATGGCCGACGACCATGACCATGATCTGGGTGCACGCATGGCCGGCGCGTCGCGCATGGTCAACGCCATCCCAGCGGTGTGCGCGGCAGCGCCCGGTTTGCTGTCCGCACTGGACCTGCCGTTGATCACCGGGGCCGGTCTCGTCCGTCCGGTGGATGGGCCGTCACCGGATAGCCGCCTGTTCTGACTCGGGATACGTCGCGGCGGCGAGCTCGAGAATCTCGGCACGGTCGGCTGCCAGGATGAACCCTGACTGGATCGCCGTGTCCAGCGCCACCGTGAAGCTTCCTAGATACTCCGTAGTTCCGCCCGGGTAGAGCCGGCCCAAAGTGGTGGCGTCGAAAGGTTCGCCCGAGCCGAAAATCATGGACATAACGCTCTCCTCGGCGCCGACACCGGAGGTCCGGGCGATCGGTACGTCCACCCATGGGGTCCTGACGCCCTCCTGGGCGAGACCGTTGGCATCCAGAATGGGGCTGGGCTGGTCGGTTTCGTTCACCTTTATGCATGCGGCACCGGGTGCCGGTTCGCCGGTGCGGACCCACCTGTTCAGTGCGGCGAGTGCCGCTTGCACCACGTAGTGGTGTTGTGGTGCGAAGTTGATGTAGTGGCCAAGTTGCTGACCCATCAGCATGTTGGTCGGTGCGTAGGCCGCCACGATGTCGTCGAGCGGCGCGGAGCCGGTGTCGATCGGCGCCACTTGGATCGTGTAGTTGTCGGCATGAGCGGCCCCGGGAATCTCCCAGACCCGTAGCCATTGGTTGTCAGGCTGTCTCGCGAAGTAGTAGCCGTGTCGCACGCTGCCGAAAAGGTCTGTTTCGGTGATGATCGCGATCAGCGGAACGCGCAGGTCGGTACGGAATGTCACCGATTGCGGAATGCTGGTCTGCTGTTCCTCGAAAATGGAGTTGCCGTCCACTGGTGCGGCACCCCCGAACCGGGAATGCACCAGGAAGCCGTCATAAACCTGGGCGAGCGGATCGACGGCGTTGATGTAAGTGGTCAGGAACATCGCCGATTGAGACTCGCCCACGGCGACTACATGTTGCACGCTGAGCCCGGGCAGAACGCTATTGTCCTCGGCATTCCTGATCAGCCCGCCGATCTGGGAAATGATGTCGTAGGAGAAGGCGTCGCCCGGGTGGCGCAAGGAGGCATATCGCGTCGGATCCTGGGTCTTCAGGGACATGTCCGCGCCGAGCAGGCTCGCGCCGCCCGTCACGCCCACCTGCTGGGCCGAGACTGCCACGTAGGCGTAGCCCGCGCGCACTATTTCGCGATGCGCCATCATCCACACGGCCGGGGCGTCGATGCCGCCGCTCACATTGAGCCATTCGACCAGAACTGTTCCATTGAAAGGGGGGCACTGTGCCCGATCGGCCGGCGTCAGCACCACTATCCGCGTGGTGTAATCAGCTGCACCCGAGGGCGTTACATTCCACCGACCGTCTGGACTGAGCTCCGCTTCAGGGGCATAGGACGACGCGGTCCCGGAGATGAAGAACTCTTCAGCGACATAGCCGACGCTGCCAATGTCAAAGGCGCCCAACAGCAGGAGCGGTTTCCCGGGCGGCGCAGGCTCGATCACCAGAAGATCCGTCATTTGCCTACCCTATCTGGACCCGGCCGGCTCAAATAGCCAGGTCATAGGGAGCTGGGCAGCCCGAATTTCGGGAACAACGTCTCGTCGAGAAATGCCACCACATGTGACACTCCGTCGCTGCGCATGTCCAGCACATGCAACTGAAAGGGCACGTGCACCCGGCCGGCACGCATGTACATCGCGGCGGCGGGCTGACCGTTGGCGACCAACGGCAGCAGGCGCATATCGCCGGGAGACTCGGCAGGGCATTGCTGGTGAATCAGCCAGTTGATCGCCTGCGGGCCCTGATACCAGCCGACGAACGGCGGCATCTCCCAGACCGCCTCGGTGGTGAACAGTTCCACCAGGCGGTCGATGTCGTAGGCCTCGAACGCCGCGATGTAGCGGGCCAGCCGGTCTTGTGCCTCCGCCGAATCCGGCGCGGCCAGCCGGTCGTCGCTGCTGGGCCCGACGGCCTCCAGCTGAGACCGGGCCCGCTGCAGCAGGCTGTTGACGGCGATCGTGGTAGTGCCGATTGCCGTGGCCACCTCGGCAGCTTTCCACTGCAGCACGTCACGCAACAGCAGTACCGCCCGTTGCCGGGGCGAGAGGTGCTGCAGCGCAGCGACAAACGCCAACCGCACCGACTCACGTGATCCGACTATGACGGAAGGGTCGGCCGGATCCTCCGCCAACTCCGGCAGCGGCTCCAACCAGGGCACCTCGCGGCGTTCAACCAGTTCCGCGGTCGGGTCCGCGCTCGGTCCCCCCAGCCCGGTCGGCAACGGCCGGCGCTGCCGGCCTTCCAGCGCGCTCAGGCAGGTGTTGGTGGCGATGCGATGCAGCCAGGTTCGGAGCGACGAGTTGCCCTCGAAACGGTCATAGGCCTTCCAGGCCCGCAGGAATGTCTCCTGCACCAGATCCTCTGCGTCATGCAATGACCCGGTCATCCGGTAGCAGTGCGCGAGCAATTCCCGCCGGTACGGCTCGGCATGGGTCGACAAATCCCGGCCACCCGCCAAGTCACCATCAGAGTTTTCCGCGAGCAGGCTCACCTCAACGAGCCTACGCAGCGTCTCCGACACCTAGAATCAATGGTCCGCCCCAGGAGCCATTACGCTGCCCGTAATGATTACGACCCGGACTGAACGGCATTTCGACGGCGTCGGTGACGTGCGCATCGTCTACGACGTCTGGACGCCGGACATCTCGCCGCGAGCGGTCGTGGTGCTCTCACCCGGTCTCGGCGAGTACGCCCGCCGTTACGACCATGTCGCGCAGCGCCTCGGCGAGGCCGGCCTGGTCACCTACGCGCTGGACCACCGCGGGCATGGCCGCTCCGGAGGCAAGCGGATGCTGGTGCGGAATATCACCGAGTACACCGCAGACTTCGCCACCCTGGTCGGTATCGCGAGCCGGGAACATCCCGGCCTCAAGCGCGTCGTGCTCGGGCACAGCATGGGCGGGGGAATCGTCTTCGCCTATGGAGTCGAACGCCCGGACGACTACGACATGATGGTGCTTTCCGGGCCGGCGGTGGCAGCCCAAGACCAGGTCTCGCCGCTGCTGGCCTTTGCCGCCAAAGTCCTCGGAGTCATCGTGCCTGGCCTGCCGGTGCAGGATCTGGACGTCAATGCCATCTCCCGTGATCCCGCGGTGGTGGCCGCCTACAACGCCGACCCCCTCGTGTACCACGGCAGGGTCCCGACCGGCATTGGTCGGGCCCTGCTGCAGGTGGGCGAGACCATGCCCCAACGGGCGCCGGCGCTGACAGCGCCGCTACTGGTGGTGCACGGCTCCGACGATCGGCTGATCCCCGTAGCCGGCAGCCGCCGCCTGGTCGAATGTGTGGGATCCACCGACGTCCAGTTGAAGGTCTATCCCGGTCTGTATCACGAGGTTTTCAACGAGCCGGAGCGCGACCAGGTGCTCGACGATGTGGTCTCGTGGATCACCGCCCGCCTGTGAGTTTCGCCTATGAGCGAAGTGTCATAACCGTCCCGTAGGTTGGCGCTATGACCGACGACAAAATGCTGGCGCGCATCGCCGCACTGCTGCGTCAGGCCGAAGGCACCGACAACGCGCACGAGGCTGATGCGTTCATGAGCGCCGCGCAGCGCCTGGCGACGGCGGCATCCATCGACTTGGCAGTGGCCCGTTCGCATGCGGCCAATCGCTCAGCCGCGCAGGGCCCGACCCAGCGCACCGTCACTATCGGCGCGTCGGGCACCAAAGGCCTCCGGACGTATGTGCAGCTCTTCGTCGGGATTGCCGTGGCGAACGACGTGCGCTGCGATGTGGCGTCGAATTCGACATTCCTCTACGCGTACGGGTTCGCCGAGGACATCGACGCCAGCCACGCCCTGTACGCCAGCCTGGTTGTCCAGATGGTGCGCGCGTCGGATGCCTACCTCGCATCGGGTGCACACCGGCCGACGCCGACCATCACCGCCCGGCTTAATTTCCAGCTGGCGTTCGGGGTCCGCGTCGGTCAGCGTCTGGCCGAGGCGCGCGAGCAGGCCAGGCGAGAGGCCACCAGGGGTCGGGGCCGTGCGCCGGGTACCGCTATCGCCTTGCGGGACAAGGACGTCGAGCTGCACGACTTCTACCGCAGTGCGTCGAAAGCGCGCGGTACCTGGCAGGCCAGTAGGGTCTCGGCCGGATATTCGTCGGCGGCGCGGCGCGCGGGTGACCGGGCGGGTAGACGAGCGCGCCTCGGTAGCAGTCCCGAGCTGCCCGGGGCGCGAACCGCTCTGGGCCGGTGACTCCGAGGGATGCCGAGCGGGACTCCCAGCGCGCGAAGGTGTATGCGGCTGAGGAGTTCGTCCGGACGTTATTCGACCGCGCCGCTGAGCATGGATCACCCACGGTGCAGTTCTTCGGTGCGCAGTTGACGCTGCCGCCGGAGGGGCGTTTTGGATCGGTTGCGTCCGTTCAGCGCTATATCGACGACGTGCTTGCGCTACCGGCGGTGCGGCAACACTGGCCGGAGTTGCCGCCGGTACGCGTGCGGGCGCGGCGAGCGGCCACCGCGGCGCACTATGAGAACCGAGGCGGCGCTGGCGTTATCGCAGTTCCCGACCGTGACACCGCCGACTGGGCAATGCGCGAGCTGGTCGTGCTGCACGAGGTGGCGCATCACCTGTGCCCAGCGCAGCCCTCGCATGGCCCGGAGTTCGTCGCGACGCTATGCACGCTGGCCGAGCTGGTGATGGCGCCAGAAGTTGGGCACGTGCTGCGCGTCGTCTACGCCAAAGAGGGTGTGCGGTGAACGAGCTAGTCGAGCTAGAAGCGGACGTTCGTGCGCGCGAGGTGGAGACGCTGATGACCGACGACGAGCGCTTCTCGCTGCTGGTGGGCGTGATGGGGGCCGGCGAAATGTGGCCACTGCGGGACGAGCGGATCCCGCCGGGGGTTCCGCTGAGCGCGGGGTATGTGCCCGGGGTCCCCCGGCTGGGTGTGCCGGCGTTGCTGATGAGTGACGCCGGTCTGGGCGTGACCAACCCCGGGTACCGCCCGGGGGACACCGCCACCGCTTTGCCGGCCGGTCAGGCGCTGGCCGCTAGCTTTAATCCCGCGCTCGCGCGCGCCGCGGGCGAGGCGATTGGCCGGGAGGCGCGCAGCCGCGGGTTCAATGTGCAGTTGGCGGGCGCAATCAACCTGGCGCGCGACCCGCGTAACGGCCGCAACTTCGAATACCTTTCCGAAGACCCGCTTTTGAGCGCCACGATTGCCGCCGAGTCGATCAATGGGATACAGCGACAGGGTGTGATCTCGACGGTCAAGCATTACTCGCTGAACTGCAACGAGACCAATCGGCACTGGCTGGACGCGGTCATCGATCCCGACGCGCATCGCGAATCGGACCTGCTGGCCTTCGAGATCGCCATCGAGCGGTCGCAGCCCGGGGCGGTGATGACGGCGTACAACAAGGTCAACGGCGATTACGCCGCTGCCAACGGTGTCTTGATCAACGATGTGCTGAAGGGCGCCTGGGGATATCGCGGTTGGGTGATGTCCGATTGGGGCGCGACACCGGGTTGGGAGTGCGCGGTTGCCGGCCTCGACCAAGAATGCGGTGCGCAGCTAGACGTCCTGTTCTGGCAATCGGAGGCTTTCACCGACCGCCTGCGAGCCGCCTATGCCGACGGCAGGCTGTCCAAGCGGCGCCTCTCGGATATGGTCCGGCGAATCTTGCGTTCGATGTTCGCCGTGGGAATCGACCAGTGGGAGGACTCGCCCGCACCGGATCAGCCGGATCTTGTCAAGCACAACGAAATTGCTTTGCAGATCGCACAGCAGGGAATTGTCTTGCTGATGAACCGCGGCGTGCTGCCCCTGGCGGCTGAGTCGGGCACACGCATCGCCGTCATTGGCGGTTATGCACAGCTCGGCGTGCCGACCGGCTGCGGATCGAGTGCCGTCGTTCCTTCTGGCGGCTACGCCGAGGTAATCCCGATCGGCGGGCCAGGGGTGATGGCCGGATCACGCAATCTCTACTTGCTGCCGTCGAACCCGCTCGACGAGCTGAGAAAGCAATTCCCGCGCGCCCAAATTGAATTCGATCCCGGCATCAGCCCGGGAGAGGCGGTGCTGGCTGCGCGGCGGGCAGATATCGCGATCGTATTCGCGATCCGCGTCGAGGGGGAGGGTTTCGACAGCGCAGACCTGTCGCTGCCGTGGGGGCAGGACGCGCTGATCGCCGCCGTCGCGGCTGCCAACCCGAACACCGTTGTGGTGCTGGAGACCGGCAACCCGGTAGCCATGCCCTGGCGAGATTCGGTGAATGCCATCTTGCAGGCCTGGTACCCGGGCCAGGCCGGTGCCGTTGCCATCGCGGAGATCATCGCGGGTCGCGTTAATCCGTCGGGCCGGTTGCCGATCACCTTTCCGGTAGACCTTGCTTCGACCCCGCGCCCGGAGCTGCCCGGCCTCGGCGCCCCGTGGGGCACATCGACCACCATCGATTACTTCGAAGGAGCCGATGTCGGGTATCGCTGGTTCGCAAGGCGAGGCCTGGTCCCGACGTTCGCCTTCGGCCACGGCTTGTCCTACACCAGGTTCGAGTACCGCGACTTGGTGGTGACTGGCGGTCATACCGTGCAGGCCAGCTTCAGCGTCGTCAACATCGGTGACCACACCGGGGTGGATATCCCGCAGCTTTATTTGACCGCAGCGCCCGATGGGCAACGGTTGCGGCTGCTCGGATTTGAGCGGGTCGAGCTCGAGCCCGGCGCAGTTCGCCGGGTGACGATCGAGGCGGATCCGCGCCTGGTTGCCCGCTATGACGGCAGCGCCGGAGCCTGGCGCATCAAGCCGGGCGGCTACGCGGTCGCAGTGGGTGCATCCGCGGTCGCCCTGCAGCTGGCGGCCGAGGTCGAGCTGGCCGGCCGTGCGTTCGGGCGCTGATTGGCATGGTGTAACGGTGGCAGGCGACGGGCTGGTCATATCGTGGGCCTTGCTCAAAGACGCCCCGGTGCGCGCCATCAAT
>JBEKNM010000168.1:0-8558 GCA_049522835.1 Mycobacterium sp. | reverse complement strand
AGCCGGTGCGGATGAGCAAACGGGCCGGCACCGTGATCACACTGGACGACCTGGTCGAGGCGATCGGTGTTGACGCCGCGCGCTATAGCCTGATCCGCTCGTCGGTGGACACCGCCATCGACATCGACCTCGCACTGTGGTCCACAGCGTCGAACGAAAACCCGGTCTATTACGTGCAATACGCGCATGCTCGGCTGTCGGCGCTGGCCCGCAACGCCGCCGAACTGGGCCTGATCCCCGACACCGGACACCTCGAGCTGCTCAGTCACGACAAAGAGGGTGCGCTGTTGCGCAGCATCGGTGAATTCCCCGGGCTGCTGAAAACGGCGGCATCGCTGCGGGAACCACATCGCGTGTGCCGCTATCTGGAAGACCTCGCCGGTGACTACCACCGGTTCTACGACTCGTGCCGGGTGTTGCCCCAGGGCGACGAGCAGCCCACGAACCTGCACACCGCCCGCCTGGCACTGTGCCAGGCCACCCGCCAGGTAATCGCCAACGGACTGGCAATACTCGAAGTCAGTGCCCCGGAGCGAATGTGAACGTCCATCCCGCCGGTCCCCGGCACGCCGAAGAGACCCGTCCCGCAGCCAGCCCGCCGCGGCCCCAATCGCCTGAGGAGCTGCTACGGTTGGCGCCAAATGTCTGGCCCCGCAATGTAGCTCGCAACGAAACCGGAGCAACTTGCGTCGCGGGAATCCCACTGACCGACCTTGCCCAGGAGTACGGAACCCCGCTGTTCGTCATCGACGAGGACGACTTCCGCTCTCGCTGCAAAGAAATCGCGGCGGCGTTCGGTGGCGGAAGAAATGTGCACTATGCCGCCAAGGCCTTCCTGTGCAGCGAAATAGCCCGGTGGATCGACGACGAGGGCCTCTCGCTCGATGTGTGCACTGGCGGGGAGCTGGCCGTCGCGGAACACGCCGACTTTCCGCCGGAACGGATTACCTTCCACGGCAACAACAAATCGGCCGCCGAGTTGACCGCGGCGGTCAAAGCCGGGGTGGGTCACATCGTCCTGGACTCGATGACCGAGATCGACCGCCTCGACGCGATCGCCGGCGGGGCGGGCATGGTTCAGGATGTCTTCGTGCGGCTCACCGTCGGTGTCGAGGCGCACACCCACGAGTTCATCTCCACCGCACACGAAGACCAGAAGTTCGGCCTGTCGGTGGCCAGCGGCGCGGCGATGGCAGCGGTGCGCCGGGTATTCGCCGCCGATCACCTGCGACTGATCGGGCTGCACAGCCATATCGGTTCGCAGATCTTCGATGTCGCCGGTTTCGAACTCGCCGCGCACCGCGTCATCGGCCTGCTCCACGAGATTGTCAAAGAGTTCGGCGTCGACAAGACGGCACAGATCTCGACCGTTGACCTCGGTGGCGGCCTGGGCATTTCATACCTGCCGTCCGACGATCCGCCGCCGATAGGCGATTTGGCGGCCAAGTTGAGCGACATCGTAGGCAACGAGTCAGCGGCCGTGGGCCTGCCTACGCCCCGGCTGGTCGTCGAGCCCGGACGCGCGATCGCCGGACCAGGCACTATCACCCTGTATGAAGTCGGCACTGTCAAAGACGTCGACGTCAGCACTACGGCGCACCGGCGTTACATCAGTGTCGACGGTGGCATGAGCGATAACATTCGCACCGCGCTCTACGACGCACAGTATGACGCGCGGTTAGTGTCAAGAGTCAGCGGTGCACCGGCGGTGCTGGCCCGTATCGTCGGAAAGCACTGCGAAAGCGGCGATATCGTGGTGCGCGACGCGTGGGTGCCCGGCGACCTGCAGCCCGGCGACCTGCTCGGGGTGGCCGCCACCGGCGCCTACTGTTATTCCCTTTCGAGCCGTTACAACATGGTCGGCCGCCCCGCCGTGGTAGCGGTGCGCGCTGGGCGGGCCCGCCTGATCCTGCGCCGCGAGACGGTCGACGATCTACTGAGTCTGGAAGTGAGGTGACCCGTGTCCGGTGACGAAAAGCCGGTCGGCGTAGCAGTACTCGGGTTGGGCAACGTCGGCAGCGAGGTTGTCCGCATCATCGAGGACAGCTCTGAAGATCTCGCGGCTCGCGTTGGCGCCCCCTTGGTGCTGCGCGGTATCGGGGTGCGTCGCGTCGCCGCTGACCGCGGCGTTCCAGTCGGCCTGCTAACCGACAATGTCGAAGAACTCGTCTCCCGCGAGGACGTCGACATCGTCGTCGAGGTGATGGGGCCTGTAGAGCCGTCTCGCAAGGCGATCCTGTCCGCGATCGAGCACGGAAAGTCCGTGGTCACGGCCAACAAGGCGTTGTTGTCCACGTCCACAGGCGAATTGGCGCAGGCAGCCGAAGGCGCCAACGTCGATCTGTATTTCGAGGCAGCCGTCGCGGGCGCTATTCCGGTGATCCGCCCGCTGACTCAGTCGCTGGCCGGTGACACGGTGTTGCGGGTGGCCGGCATCGTCAACGGCACTACCAACTACATCCTCTCCGCGATGGACAGCACGGGGGCTGACTACGACAGTGCGCTGGCCGACGCGAGCGCGCTGGGCTACGCCGAGGCCGATCCGACCGCGGACGTCGAAGGTTATGACGCAGCGGCCAAGGCTGCGATTCTGGCATCCATCGCCTTTCACACTCGGGTGACCGCCGATGACGTGTATCGGGAAGGCATCACAAAGATCACGCCGGCCGACTTCGTGTCAGCGCGCGGCTTGGGCTGCACCATCAAGCTGCTGTCGATCTGCGAACGCATCACCACCGACGGTGGTCAGCAACGGGTTTCGGCGCGCGTATATCCAGCGCTGGTGCCGCTGACGCATCCGCTGGCCACGGTCAGCGGAGCGTTCAACGCCGTGGTGGTCGAGGCCGAGGCCGCGGGTCGGCTGATGTTCTACGGCCAGGGAGCCGGCGGCGCACCGACCGCCTCGGCGGTGACCGGTGACCTGGTGATGGCCGCGCGAAACCGGGTATTGGGCAGTCGTGGGCCCCGAGAGTCCAAGTACGCTCAACTTCCAGTCGCACCAATGGGGTTCATTATGACTCGCTACTATGTCAGCATGAACGTCGCCGACCGGACCGGTGTATTGTCCACGGTTGCAGCAGAATTCGCCAAACGCGAGGTCAGCATCGCCGAGGTCCGCCAGGAAGGTGTAGTGGACCAGGGTGGGCGACGGGTGGGAGCCCGTATCGTGGTGGTCACCCACAGTGCTACCGACGCCGCGCTCTCCGAAACCGTCGATGCGCTCAGCGACTTGGACGTCGTGCAGGGTGTCACAAGCGTGCTGCGACTAGAAGGAACCACCCTGTGAGCGGCGCGCGAACGGTCATCCACCAACCGTGGCCAGGTGTGATCGCGGCCTACCGTGACCGGTTGCCGGTTGGTGACAATTGGACTCCCGTCACCCTGCTCGAGGGTGGCACTCCCCTGATCGCGGCAACCCAGCTCTCCCAAAAGACTGGCTGCACAGTCTATCTCAAGGTCGAGGGGCTCAACCCGACCGGCTCTTTCAAGGACCGTGGCATGACGATGGCGGTCACCGATGCGCTGGCCCGCGGGCAGCAGGCCGTGTTGTGCGCGTCGACCGGTAACACCTCGGCCTCGGCGGCGGCATACGCTGCCCGCGCCGGCATAACGTGCGCGGTGCTCATACCGCAGGGCAAGATCGCGATGGGCAAGCTGGCTCAGGCGGTTATGCACGGCGCCAAGATCATCCAGATCGACGGGAACTTCGACGACTGCCTGGAACTGGCCCGCAAGATGGCGGCAGACTTTCCGACGATCTCGTTGGTCAACTCGGTCAACCCGGTGCGCATTGAGGGGCAGAAAACGGCGGCGTTTGAGATCGTGGATGTTCTGGGCGCCGCGCCCGACGTGCATGCCCTTCCGGTCGGCAACGCCGGGAACATCACCGCGTACTGGAAGGGCTACACCGAGTATCACCACGACGGTGTGATCGACAAGCTGCCCCGGATGTTGGGCACCCAGGCCGCGGGCGCGGCGCCCCTGGTACTCGGCAAGCCGGTGAGCCACCCGGAGACGATCGCCACCGCGATCCGGATCGGCGCCCCGGCGTCCTGGACGGCGGCCGTCGAGGCGCAGCAGCAGTCCAACGGGCGATTCCTGGCCGCGACCGACGAAGAAATCCTGGCCGCGTACCACCTCGTGGCCCGTTCCGAAGGCGTCTTCGTCGAACCCGCGTCCGCTGCCAGCATCGCGGGCCTGCTCAAGGCGGTCGACGACGGCTGGGTGGCTCGTGGTTCGACGGTGGTGTGTACCGTGACCGGCAATGGGCTCAAAGATCCCGACACTGCGCTGAAGGATATGCCGAACGTGTCTGCGCTGCCCGTCGATCCTGTTCTTGTCGTCGAGAAGTTGGGGCTGGGCTAGTGGCGATCGCAAGCGCGGCGCAGCCGGGCGCTGCGGGTCGCCACGAAGTGGGCGTAGTGGCGATCGCAAGCGCGGCGCAGCCGGGCGCAGCGGGTCGCCACGAAGTGGGCGTAGTGGCGATCGCAAGCGCGGCGCAGCCGGGCGCGGCGGGTCGCCACCAGGTGGGCTCCGTGGCGATCGCAAGCGCGGCGTGAAAGCCCTGTCGGTGACCCAGATACTGCCTGCCGGGCTGGTCGCGAGCTCGGTGGTGTCGGCGTCGAGCGCTAACCTCGGCCCCGGTTTTGACAGCCTCGGCATGGCGTTGAGTCTTTGCGACGAGATCGTCGTCGAAACAACGGATTCCGGCTTGCTTGTGACGGTCGAGGGCGAAGGCGCCGACCAGGTACCGCTGGGTCCCGAACACCTGGTGGTGCGCGCCATCGAGCGCGGTCTGCAGGCGGTGGGGGTCAGCGCTGCCGGCCTTGTGGTGCGCTGCCACAACTTCATCCCGCATTCGCGCGGTCTTGGCTCCTCTGCGGCCGCCGTGGTCGGCGGCCTCGCAGCGGTAAATGGCCTTGTCACACAGACGGATTCGACACCCCTAAGCGAAGCCCAGCTGATCCAGCTGTCCTCGGAGTTCGAGGGTCACCCAGATAACGCCGCGGCTGCAGTGTTAGGAGGTGCGGTGGTTTCGTGGACCGACCGCACCGGTGATCGGCCCGAATACTCGGCGGTATCGCTGCGGCTTCACCCCAATATCCACCTGTTCTGCGCGATTCCTGAGGAGCGCTCGTTGACCGCGGAGACCCGGGTGCTGCTGCCCGACCAAGTCGGCCACCACGACGCGAGGTTCAACGTGAGCCGCGCGGCTTTGCTGGTCGTGGCGCTCACCGAACGGCCGGATCTGCTGATGGCGGCTACTGAAGACGCGCTTCACCAACCTCAACGCGGTCCGGCGATGCGGTCCTCAGCGGAATATTTGCGGCTGATGCGGCGTCATAATGTGGCGGCGGCGCTTTCTGGGGCTGGTCCCGCGTTGATCGCGATCGGTACGGAGCCGCAACTGCCCCGGGAAGTGCTGGAGTATGGGGTGGCGCAGGGATTTACCATCACTGAGATGACCGCCGGCAAAGGAGTTCGCTGGATCCCGGGAGTCACAGTCGCTGGTTGATCCACAGCGTCGCCGGAGGGTTTGCTTGCTTCCAACAAAAATGCGGGTTATTCTCGGTACCGTTCAGCAATCGCAGCATCTGCATCTGCATCCATACTGCCTTGCCGCTAGGACAACTACCAATTCTTCTCCTTGACGAGGTTCGCCGTCCAGGCCCGCCGGATGCTAGCGATCACCGTTGCAGGGTCGAACATTGGGACGCACTCGGCAATTTGGCTGAATGCAACGAACCCCCGTATGAACTGATCAGCGGGGGAAAGAAAGGAAATCCGTGACTGATACGGACCTCATCACGGCTGGCGAAAGCACCGACGGCAATCAGCCGTCGAATTCCGTGACTACAAACACGCCAGACGTCAAGACCGCCCCGGTCGGCTCCCTGTCCACCATGGTGCTGCCCGAGCTGCGCGCGCTGGCCAATCAAGCCGGTGTCAAGGGGACGTCGGGAATGCGTAAGAACGAACTAATCGCCGCGATTCAGGAAACCAGGGGACAGGCTAACGGCGCTTCAGCCACTGCCGCCCCGGCGTCTGGGGACAGCGGCGAATCCGCCCCACCGGCCAGCACCGAAGTACCGGCCGCCCAAGCGGAACAGAACGGTTCACGAACCGAGGTGCAGCGCCGGGAACGACGCAGCACTTCCCGCGAAGCGGGATCAAACTCCCAGACTGCCGAAGAGCAGGATCGGGATGACACGCCGACTGACGGAGCCGACAAGGGTCAAAGGAACCAACAGGACACCAAAACCGACGAACGCGGGTCAGAAGCGGGGAGCGACCAGCAGAGCTCGGGTGGCCAGCAGTCTCGCGGTGACGATGACGGCGACGGCCGTCAGGGCCGGCGGGGACGCCGGTTCCGCGATCGCGATCGCAGGCGCCGCGGTGACCGGTCGAGCGAAGGCGGCGGTACCGACGCCGAACTGCGTGAGGACGACGTCGTCCAACCGGTAGCCGGCATCCTCGACGTCCTCGACAACTACGCATTCGTGCGCACCTCCGGGTATCTGGCCGGTCCGCACGACGTCTACGTGTCGATGAACATGGTGCGCAAGAACGGCCTGCGCCGCGGTGACGCGGTGACCGGTGCGGTTCGGGTGCCCAAGGACGGCGAACAGCCCAACCAGCGGCAGAAGTTCAATCCGCTGGTGCGCTTGGACACCGTCAATGGTGGGCCGGTCGAAGACGCCAGGAAGCGTCCGGATTTCACCAAGATGACGCCGCTGTACCCCAACCAGCGGCTTCGTCTGGAAACCACCCCCGACCAGCTGACCACCCGGGTCATCGACCTGATCATGCCGATCGGTAAGGGCCAGCGCGCCCTGATCGTGTCGCCGCCTAAGGCGGGTAAGACGATGATCCTGCAGGCGATCGCCAACGCGATCACCAAAAACAACCCGGAATGCCACCTCATGGTCGTGCTCGTCGATGAGCGGCCTGAAGAGGTCACTGATATGGCGCGCTCGGTCAAGGGAGAGGTCATCGCCTCGACGTTCGACCGTCCGCCGTCGGATCACACCGCGGTTGCCGAGCTGGCGATCGAGCGTGCCAAGCGGCTCGTGGAGCAGGGTCAAGACGTCGTGGTGCTGCTCGATTCGATTACCCGGCTGGGACGCGCCTACAACAACGCGTCGCCGGCGTCCGGCCGCATCCTGTCCGGTGGTGTCGACTCGACCGCCCTGTATCCGCCAAAGCGCTTCCTGGGCGCCGCACGCAACATCGAGGGAGGCGGGTCGCTGACCATCATCGCCACCGCGATGGTCGAGACCGGGTCCACCGGTGACACGGTCATCTTCGAGGAATTCAAGGGCACCGGCAACGCCGAGCTCAAGCTGGACCGCAAGATCTCCGAACGCCGGGTTTTCCCCGCGGTCGACGTGAACCCCTCCGGTACCCGCAAAGACGAGCTGTTGCTGTCGCCCGACGAGTTCGGCATCGTGCACAAGCTGCGCCGCGTGCTGTCGGGCCTGGATTCGCACCAGGCCATCGACCTGCTGATGTCGCAGCTGCGCAAGACGAAGACCAACTACGAATTCCTCGTGCAGGTGTCTAAGACGACACCGGGCAATATGGATAACGACTAGCTGACACCAAGCGCGAGGCGGGCCGTGGCGGAGACGCTTCAGCAATTGCTTCGTGAGCGCTTGAATCAGGACACGCCGGCGCTGAAGTACGGCGAGCGGGTCTGGACCTGGCGTGAACATCTCGCCGATGCCGCCGGCACCGCGGCTGCCTTGATTCGCATCGCCGACCCGGACCGTCCACTACACGTCGGCGCGTTGCTCGGTAACACGCCCGAGATGCTCACCGCCATGGCGGCAGCAGCACTTGGCGGATATGTGTTGTGCGGGATCAACGACACCCGTCGTGGCGCCGCGCTGGCCAGAGATATCTTGCGTGCCGACTGCCAGATCGTGCTCACTGATCCAGCGCACGCAGAACTGCTAGCCGGTCTCGACCTGCCCGGTGTGCAGGTGTTCGACGTGTCGGGCGAGTCCTGGTCGGCCCTGCTGACCAGTGCTGGAATGCTGGCCCCTTGCCGCGAGGTCGTGCCCACCGACACCTTCATGATGATCTTCACCTCCGGAACCAGCGGCGAGCCGAAGGCGGTGCAGGTAACCCATCTGACTGTGCTGTTTGCCGGCACGACGTTGATGGCGCGCTTCGAGGTCGACGCCTGCGACGTCTGCTATCTGTCGATGCCGCTGTTTCACTCCAATGCGCTGCTGGCCGGGTGGAGTGTGGCAGTGGGCGCCGGCGCCGTCATGGTCCCCGCGACGTTCTCGGCATCCGGGCTGCTGCCGGACCTGCGCCGGTACGGTGTCACGTTCATGAACTACGTCGGCAAACCGCTGGCGTACGTGCTGGCAACGCCCGAGCAACCCGATGACCAGGACAATCCGCTACGGGTCGCGTTCGGCAACGAGGCCAGTGATCGCGATATCGCAGAATTCAGTCGTCGTTTCGACTGCACGGTGTTGGACGGATTCGGCTCCACTGAAGGCGCGATCATCATCACCCGCGAAGACGGCTGTCTGCCGGGCTCG
>JBEKNM010000167.1:0-8581 GCA_049522835.1 Mycobacterium sp. | reverse complement strand
AGACAGCAATGCCTCGCCGATGCTGCCGCCACCGATGATCGCGATTCTTGCCATGCCGAAAGCATCGCAGACAGCTCGGCTCAGTCGTGCTACCGGGCGGGGGGCACTATCGCCAGTTGGCGCGACTGCGCCACGAGGCGGCCCAACCTGTCGACGACGATGTGGTCCTCATCGAACCAGGCGTGCCCGATCTCCATGCAGGTGCAGACCACCCGCAACCAGCCATCGGCCGGCAGGGCCCGAAGGAAGGCGGTGAACGCCACCGTAGGCGCCCAGCCGGTCCGGTCCACGGCGAAAGTCACCGGCGCCGACAGATCCCCACACATGAGGGCGAACAGCGCGTCTGGAGCGACGCCGCGTGGGCGCGCCCACATCTGCAGCATCGGCGGCCGCCCGTCGCCGCTGGGCCGCATGGTCGACAGCACCGGCCGCACGTCGCAGCCTTCGCCCAGGTGCACGAGGCCGGCCAGCGGGTGGCCAGGCCCGATCGGTTCGATGCCGGCGGGCGGCTCCGGTGCCATCAAATCCACGACCGGGTTCGCCGACAGCAGCGGCGCGCCCCCAGCACCGGGCAGAAAATGCTCAGGCACACCGAGATTGACCACTGCGTGTACTGCTGTGCGGTCGCCCTGCATGAGCTCGACTTCGACCACGCTGACGCGGCGACCGCTTTTGCGGATCGAGGTCGCCAGTCGCATCACCCCGGGATCGGGGGCCCACAGGAAGCTGGCCGACACCGCGACCGGCTGCAGTCCGACGGATGGGTCGCCGCAGGCGGTGCGGGCGGCGTTGGCACATAGCGCCACCATCGCGCCGCCGTGCACCTTGGGACCGATTGTCCAGTGCTTGTTCAGCTCGCCTTCATAGATACCTGGATCGACCTCCCGCAGCGTCATTGCGGTGGTGAACAACGCGTTCATGGTCATCCTGGGAGGTCCTTAGGAGGTCCTTGGAATGTCACCGCAAGGTCACCGCATCAGGTGCGTACGGGCGAACTGCAACGATTCGGCGAGCATGGCTTCGCGCTCGTTGGCTGACCGCGCACTTGACGTGGACACCTCGAGGATGACGTGGCCGGCGAAACGCCCGCCGGCCAGCATCTGGCACACCTCGGCGGTGGGTTGCGTGCCGTGCCCGGGCACCAGATGCTCGTCGGCGGGCAGCCCGCTGCCGTCACAGAGGTGCAGATGCGTCAGCCCCGCGCCCATCCGCTGCGCCATGTCCAGCGAGTCGGTGCCTGCGGTGGCGGTGTGCGAAAGGTCCAGCGTGTAGTGCGCATGGTCGCCGTCCAACGGGTCGTAGGACGGCGCGAACGCTGAAATCGCCGGGCCAGGGCCGCCGCCACGCCTGCGCATCCGTTCCCGCGACTGGTCGGCCCCGAAAAACCGGTCCGCCCGGAACGGGAACATGTTTTCCACAGCGACCATCACGTCGCTGGCTGCTTCCAGGGCCCTAACCTGGTCGCTGAATCCCTCCGCATAGCGCCGTTGCCAACGAAACGGTGGATGCACGACAACGGTCTGGGCGCCCAATTCCTCGGCGGCTTTCACGCTGCGGTCCAGCTTGGGAATCGGGTTGGATCCCCACACCCGCTGGGAGATCAGCAGACAAGGAGCGTGCACCGAGAGCACCGGCACGTGATAGCGCCGGGACAGCTTCTTGATGGCGCTGATGTCCTGGCTGACCGACTCGCTCCACACCATCAGCTCGACCCCGTCGTAGCCGAGCCTGACCGCGTACTCGAATGCGGCCTCGGCCCGCAACGGGTAGACCGAGGCCGTCGACAGACCGACTTTGATTGCTGGGCGCACTGTCAGTAGCTGGCGCCTAGCCCGTTTGCAAGGACAGCGCCAGCGGTCCCAGCGTGATCAGCGCCCCCACTGCGACCGCGATCAACGTGCTGGCGATGTCCTCGGTCTTTCGAACCACCCGCACCCCGACCACCAGGCCCAGAATGACCAACACAGATAGCACCAGCGCCACGATGCTGTTCCATCGCCACAGCTGGTCGAAGGCGATGAACAGCCCCGCGCCGAACGCGACGGCCAGGATCGACTGCAACACGATCAAGCTGCCGCGCCACAGTGTCTGCAATGTGCCCGGGCCCCGATGGGCATCCTGGGCGCCCGCTGGGCGGGCCTCGAGATCGGAATGCTCCTCCTCGAGTTCGTCTCTTGTCGATCCGGCGTCCAGCGAGTCGGCATCCGCTCTGGCCAGTTGGTCACTGCGCCGTCGTGCCAACTCATCGGCGAGGGTCTGCCCGCCGCCGAACAATGTCCCTTCCGAAGCCAGCAGGTATGAGCGCACGTACGCGGAATCCTCGGTGGCCGGTTCCGCTTCGCGCACCTCGGAATCCATCAAGTTGACCGGGCTGCCTGCGTAATCGTCCACGGGGTCGGGACTCATGTCCTCCGCACCGGATGGTGGACCCGGCTTCCCGGCGCGAGCAGCCGGGTGCCCGGCGTCGCGTGCCTCGGCATTGCGCAGGGGCCGCGGGTAAGCGCTACGCTCGGGCCCCGACGCGCGTTGAGTCTGCGGCGGCGACTTGGGCCAGCGCGGCTCGGGTTCGGACCAGTAGGCGGTCTGGGTCGGTTTTTCGCTCACTCGTCCGGCGACGGCCTGCCCGGAACCGAGTTCAGCACGTGTCTGCGAGGTTTCCGTAACGTGCACTACCCCGTTTGCGTCAGAGCCGCGTGTTGCCGGCGGGGCATCCTGAGTCTCGCGGTGGTGATCGTCGTCACGAATGATCGGGATTTCACCGGTCAGCTCGGCAACGGTGACCGCGTCGCCGTCGCCACGCCTACGGCGACGCCGGCGGGTGACCACCGGCGCGCCGAGGTTTCCATTCTTGGCCAGCAATTCGGCCACCGAGATCGGCTTGGTGCCCTCCGACTCAGATTGTGGTCCGGTCATGGTTTGTCGCCTCTCGATCGGTTAACCGCGTTCCGATCAACTACCTGGCCTCCAGCATCGCGCACCGATGTCTCCATGAGGGCAGTTCCGTCGGCTTCACTGTCGAGTTTGCGCAAGATGAGACCTTCCCGTAATGCCCACGGGCAAATATCCACCGTTTCTATCGACAGCGCTCGCATACCCGCTTCCGCCACCAGAGCGCCCGCCACGATTTGTGGCGCTCGCTCGGCGCTGACTCCTTCCAGTTCCGCCCGGTCAGCGGTCGTCATCCTAGAGATGAAAGATATGAGTTGTCTGAGTCCGTTGGCAGTAAGTGTCCTCTTCACCCGTGGTCCGGCCGCCGAGGGCGCCGCACCAGTGAGCCGGGCCAACGAGCGAAACGTCTTCGACGTTCCGACCGCCAGATCAGGGGTACCCGCCTCGAGCACGGACACACTGGCATCCGCGAGCTCGGAGTCCAGCCAGTCACGCAGCATCCCCACCCGGCGCCGACCGGGCGGATCGTCGGGCAGCCACTCGCGAGTCAACCGTCCGGCACCCAGCGGCAGCGATAACGCCACCTCGGGCTCCTCATCGACGCCGCTGGACAGCTCCAGCGAGCCGCCGCCGATGTCGAGGTTGATGATCCGCCCCGCACTCCACCCGTACCACCGGCGCACCGCCAGGAAGGTCAGCCGCGACTCATCGACGCCGCGGAGTGCCTGTAACTCGACACCGGTGTCTTTGCGCACCCGGGCCAGCACGTCCTCAGAATTCTCAGCGTCCCGGACCGCGGACGTGGCGAAGGCCATCAGCGCTTCACAACCGGAGCTGACCGCGATCTTGGCGAACTCGTCGATCGTGGAAATCAGCTTCTCGGCGCCCCGCTTGGTGATCTTGCCCGAGCTATCGGTGGCCTCGGCCAATCGTAATGTGGCCTTCGTCGAACTCATCGGCGTCGGATGCCCGCCGCGGTGGGCATCGACCACCAGCAGATTAACGGTGTTACTACCCACGTCGAGCACGCCTAATCGCACAAAAATAACCTAGCCGGGCGACGATGCGGGGGCGCGTCGCACCCCGCCGAGAAGCCCGGCAATCCATGATCGAGCCGGCCCGAGTGTCAGCGTCCGAAGCGGCAGCAATTATGGTCTAACGTTGAATCCGTGGCGAACTCGCGCCCGGAGCCGGGACAAGAGGTTGAATTGGACTTCGCCCGCGAGTGGGTGGAGTTCTACGACCCGGACAACCCCGAGCACCTGATCGCGGCCGACCTCACTTGGCTGCTGTCCCGCTGGACGTGTGTATTCGGCACGCCGGCCTGTCGCGGCACTGTGGCGGGCCGGCCGGATGACGGTTGTTGCTCACACGGTGCGTTCTTGTCGGATGACGACGACCGCGCCCGGCTGGACGACGCGGTGCAGCAGCTGACTGCCGACGACTGGCAATACCGCGAAAAAGGCTTGGGCCAAAGAGGCTACCTGGAACTCGATGAGCATGACGGCCAACCTCAATACCGCACCCGCAAACACAAGAACGCCTGCATCTTCTTGAACCGGCCCGGCTTTGCCGCCGGGGCGGGCTGCGCACTGCACAGCAAGGCACTCAAGCTCGGCGTGCCGCCGTTGACGATGAAACCCGATGTCTGCTGGCAGTTGCCGATCCGGCGCAGCCAGGAGTGGGTAACCCGGCCTGACGGCACGGAAATCCTCAAGACGACCGTCACCGAATACGATCGCCGCGGCTGGGGATCCGGTGGCGCCGAGCTGCATTGGTATTGCACCGGCGACCCGGCCGCCCACGTCGGCGCCGAACAGGTGTACGTGAGCCTGGCCGCCGAACTCACCGAACTGCTTGGCGCGAAGGCCTACGGGGAGTTGGCGGCGATGTGCAAGCGCCGCAGCAAGTTAGGGCTCGTCGCCGTGCACCCTGCGACCCGGGCTGCCGAGTAACCAGGCGCCGCCTAGCCCTCCAGCTTGTAGCCCAGACCCCGCACCGTCACCAGGTGCACCGGGTTGGCCGGGTCGGCCTCGATCTTGGACCGCAGGCGCTTGACGTGGACGTCGAGCGTCTTGGTATCGCCGACATAGTCCGCGCCCCAGACCCGATCGATCAGCTGTCCGCGGGTCAGCACCCGCCCGCTGTTGCGCATCAGGTATTCGAGCAGGTCGAATTCCTTGAGCGGCAGCGTGATGGCGTCGCCATTGACCGAGACGACGTGTCGCTCGACATCCATCCGCACCGGGCCGGACTCCAGCACACCGTCGCTGATCTCGGAGTCGTCGTCACCGCCGCGGCGAAGCACCGCCCGGATCCTGGCGATCAACTCGCGCGCCGAGTACGGCTTGGTCACATAGTCGTCGGCGCCCAGCTCCAGGCCGACCACCTTGTCGATCTCGCTGTCCCGAGCGGTCACCATGATCACCGGGACGCTGGAACGTGCACGCAGTTGCTTGCACACGTCAGTACCCGACATCCCCGGCAGCATCAGATCGAGGAGGACGATGTCTGCGCCGGCGCGATCGAACTCGGAGAGCGCCGCTGGCCCGTCGGTCACCACCGTGGCCTCAAATCCTTCCTTGCGCAGAAGAAATGCCAGCGGATCGGCAAGCGACTCCTCGTCCTCCACGATCAGCACACTGGTCATCAGCGCCACTCCTCCTCATCGCTTCGCTCTGCATCGTCAGCGCGGGTCATCGACTTAGCTCTCCCTCTCTTTGGGACCTAGTGGGCCGCAGGTCACGACCCCTTGGTTGCTCGGGTTGCTCGTCATCGTCCTGTTCGGCCGACACGGACGCGGGAATAGACAAAGTGAACGTCGATCCCGTTCCTGGCTTGCTCCACACGCCGATGCTGCCGTCGTGGTTGGCCGCAACGTGTTTGACGATGGCCAGCCCCAGACCACTGCCGCCGGTGGCGCGCGAACGCGCCTTGTCCCCACGGAAGAACCGCTCGAAGACGCGCTCCTGGTCTTCCAGAGCGATCCCGATGCCCCGGTCGGTCACGGCGATCTCGATGTTGTCGCCGCGGCGGCGGCGGCTGATCGACACCGGCGACCCGGGAGGCGAATAGGCAATCGCGTTGGAGACCAGGTTGGCCAGGGCAGTAACTAGCAGGGTTTGGTCGCCCAGCACCTGCAAGCCGCTGGGCGCGTCAGTGCGAACCTCGATATGAGCATTCTCGGCGGCCACCTTGTGGCGTGAAATCGCCTCGGAAACAACGGTATCGACGTCAACAGCGGTTACGTTGGGCAATCGCTCGGCGCCCTGCAGCCGCGACAGCTCGATCAACTCCGCAACCATGTCGCCCAGACGGTTGGCCTCGATGAGCGCCTTCTCGGCGAACCGGCGAACGGTTTCGGGGTCGTCGGCCGAAGCCAGCAGAGCCTCGGCGAGCAGAGCCATGGCGCCAACCGGGGTCTTGAGCTCGTGGCTGACGTTGGCAACGAAGTCACGCCTGGTCGCCTCCATCCGCGCATAGTCAGACTGGTCGTGGACGAAGACCACGGCGAACCGACGGTCTTCCTCACTCAGCAGCCGGGCTTGCCCGTGCACCGATAACCCGGACCTGCCCGCGACCTGACGTTTGCCCGGCTGCAGGTCGAACTCGACGTCTTCGCCACCCAGCGCCTGCTGCGCGGCCTGCCAAGCCTGGTCGTCGAGCTGCCGGTCACGCACCAGGCCCAGCTCCCTGGCCCGATCATTGAGATAGACGACGTCGCGATGAGAATCCACCACCGCGGCGCCCAGCGGCATCAGCGCGACGATGCGTTGCAACATCTGCGCGACGGTGATCCCCGTCCATTCGGCAGCCACTCGTTGGCGGCGTTGCACCACCCGCGGCGACAGCCGGGCCCCGGCCGCAACACCTACGACCAGCGCCAGCACAGACAAGACCCCGGCCAGCAAAAGCGCCGAGAACACGGTCACGTACGAAATCTTACAAATTTGGTGAACGGCGCCCTAGCGGAGCACGGCCAAATCCGGACAAGTCACACCGTGCCCCACATCTATTCCGCTCTCGTTCACCCAATGTTGGGCAAATAGGCCTTTAACGACGCAGTCAGGCCGTCCGGGTCGCTGTCACGCGCGCCCTTGGCTGGCGACCGCGGCGGCACCTGCGGCGGCCGCCTCCGGGTCGAGATAGGTTCCGCCCGCCACCACCGGCCGCATGTCTACATCCAGGTCGTAACGCAGCGGAATACCGGTCGGGATGTTCAGTGCAACGACGTCGTCGTCGGACATCTGGTCCAGGTGCTTGACCAAAGCGCGCAGGGAGTTGCCGTGCGCGACGATCAACACCGTCTTACCGGTCCGTAGATCGGGGACGATCACGTCAGTGAAGTACGGCAGAAAACGGGCCACTACGTCTGCCAGGCATTCGGTCAGTGGGCCGCCGCCGATGTTGGCGTAACGGGGGTCGGTGTCCTGGCTGAATTTGCTGCCCCTTTCAATCGGCGGCGGCGGGGTGTCATAGCTGCGCCGCCAGGCCATGAACTGGTCGTCGCCGTAGTGGGCCTTGGTTTCGGCCTTGTCGAGACCCTGCAGGGCGCCGTAGTGGCGTTCGTTGAGCCGCCAGCTGCGTCGCACCGGAATCCACAGCCGGTCGGCGCTGTCCAGCGCCAGGTGCGCGGTGGTGATAGCGCGCCGCAGCAGCGATGTATAGAGCACGTCGGGCAACAGGTCGTGTTCGGTCAACAGCCCGCCGCTGCGAACCGCCTCGGCCCGGCCCTTCTCGGTCAGACCGACGTCGACCCAGCCCGTGAACAGGTCGAGCGCATTCCAGTCGCTCTCGCCGTGGCGGAGCAGCACCAGTCGGGCAGCTTTTCCCTGTTGCATCGGCTTACCCTTTCACGGACTCGTTAGGGCCGCGCGTCGTCATGGCATCCTCGTCATGCATCGTCGTCATCGTCCTCGTCGACCAGATGAGCAAAGGCCTGCAGGTTCTTCAGTGACTCGCCGCGCGATACCCGCCACTGCCACTCCTTTTGAATCGACGACCGAAAACCTAACTCCAGCAACGTATTGAAGTCCGAGTCAACCGCCTCGAGCACCTGTCCGAGCACTCGGTCGATCTCGTCAGCGTCGACCGAAGCCAGCGACATCCGGCCCACCAGGTAGATGTCGCCGACGTTGTCCAGCGTGTAGGCGACCCCGTAAAGCCGACGGTTGCGCTTGAGCAGGAACCGGTAGACGCCCTCGTGGTTCTCGTCGGGCTTGCGGCATACAAACGCCTCGACCCGTACCGAGTGCTCGCCGATGCTCAGGATGGTGTTGGTCTTGAGCTTGCGTTCGCCGGGCAGCTCCACGACCAGTCCCGGCCGCCCGCCGTGCGCGCCAGGGTGTTTCGCGTACGTCAGCTGGCTGGCCTGCAGCGCATGCTCGATCACCCGCTGCACAGTGGTCGTCATGCGCCCACCCCACGACGCGGCGTCCAGCGGCGGGGCTGGCGCGCCGCTACGCGGTCACGGACTCGGCGCTGGCGCTCGGCGGTGAAGCCGCCGAGCGCGCGACGGTAGCTGGATAGCAGTGCGTCGGTGGTGCTTTCCCAGGAGAACTTCGCGGCATGCGCGGCCGCCGCGCGGCTCATCGCCGGCCCCTGCGGCCCGGCGCGCAGACGTAGCAGATCGTCGAGGGCAGCCGCCCACTGATCGACTCCGTGTCCGGACACCAAAGTGCCGCTGACCCCG
>JBEKNM010000166.1:0-8589 GCA_049522835.1 Mycobacterium sp. | reverse complement strand
CTATTTTGCGTTGACAGTCCAGATCAGCGGCACCGATCCCCCAGTCGACATAGACGCAATGGCAGACGCATTCGACGCGCTCCTGCAGTCTCACCCGATTTGGGCCGGTCACCTCGAGCAAGCAGATGACGGCCGCCACCAGATTGTGGCCGAAGACCTGCTCCACCCCGGGATATGGCTGGTGGAGGATGACGGCTCTAGCGACGGCACCCAGTCGGCAACCGCTGGCACACAACTCGATCAGAGCCAATCCCTGCTAAATCTGCGGTTGAAGCTCAGCGGCGGACGGGCCGAGCTGACCCTGTATGCCCACCACAGCCTGGCCGACGCCCACCATGCATTCGGACTTCTCGAAGAACTCTTCTCCCGATACACCGACGTGGTGGTCAGCGGCGACGCCGGCCCGGTGACCCCACAACCCGCGCCCGAATCGGTGGAACTGTTGCTGGAGCAGCGTCGCATAACAAAGCAGCCGCGGTCGGGACTCGAGCGTTTCATCCCGGCGATGTTCGCCTACGATCTACCCTTCACCGAGAAGCGGCCGATGCCAGCGAATGCTGGTACACCCCAACCTATTCCAACTGCCCGGATCCGGCTGACCGAACAGGAGACATCCGACCTGGTCGAGTTCGGCCTCGCCAATCAGCTCAGCCTCAACTCCCTGGTTGCCGCAGCCATCCTGTTGGCTGAGTGGGGACTTCGCAATACTCCGCACGTCCCGATTCCTTACGTTTATCCTGTCGATTTGCGTTACCTGCTTTCGCCGCCGGTAAGCGCAACTGGCGGCACCATCCCGACGGGGGCGGCAACCTATCTCGCCGAGATCGGGCCCGACACCGACCTCGTCGACCTCGCCCGTGGCATCGTGGACGCTTTTCGGGCCGACTTGTCCGACGGTGTGATTCAGCAGTCTCCGTTGCACTTCAGCCTGCAATACGACGGAACTCCTCCCGGTCTGCCCCCAGTAGTCTTTTGCACGGATGCCGGTCCGATCCCGGCGCTTCGCACACCCGCGGGTATGGCCTTGGAGGACTTTCAGAGCCAATTGCACTTCCCCGCGGGGACCCCCGTCGATGCCTACAGCTGCGGAACCTTTGCAGACCGACTGTTTATCGAGCACCAGGCGCACCTGTCCGGGCGGGAAAAATCTCTGGAGGCGATACATTCGCTGCTGTCTTCGGTTGCCGCCGAGGACAGCTGGGCCATGGAGTGATCGACCGGATGCGGGCGAATCGCAGTTCACAGGCAGTCCCGTGAGCCCGGGCGAACGTGAGTTCGACATCGTCTTGTACGGTGCCACTGGCTTTTCCGGCAAGTTGACAGCCGAGTACCTCGCACGCAGCGGGTCAGAAGCCCGTATCGCGCTGGCTGGTCGCTCGACCGAAGGATTACTGGCGGTGCGGGAGATGCTGGGTCCGGCCGCACAGGATTGGCCGGTGATTGTTGCTGACGCGTCGGCACCGTCGACGCTCGCCGCGATGGCCAACCGGGCCCAGGTAGTGCTGACCACTGTTGGTCCCTATGCACAATACGGCCTGTCGTTGGTGGCAGCCTGCGCCAAGGCTGGAACCGACTACGCCGATCTGACCGGTGAGTTGATGTTTGGCCGAAACAGTATCGACCTCTACCACAAACAGGCCGCCGACACCGGTGCCCGGATCGTGCTCTCGTGCGGATTTGATTCGATCCCTTCGGATCTGAATGTCTATCAGCTGTACCGCCGGGTGCGCGGGGACGGCGCCGGTGAACTTTGCGACACGACTTTTGCGCTTCGCTCATTCTCCCAGCGCGGGGGCTCCGGCGGGACGGTTGCGTCGCTACTCGGAACGATGCGCAATGCGTCTAGTGACGTGGACGCCCGTCGGATCATCAACGACCCGTACACGCTGACCACCGACCGAAGTGCCGAACCCGAACTCGGTCCGCAGCCTGACTTCCAGTGGCGTCGAGGGCGCGACGTCGCGCCCGGGCTTGCGGGCTTCTGGTTCGGCGGATTTGTGATGGGCCCCTATAACACCCGGATTATCCGGCGTAGCAATGCATTACAAGACTGGATCTATGGCCGGCAGTTCCGCTACTCCGAGGCGATGAGTCTGGGAAGGTCGTTCGCGGCACCGGTCGCCTCGGCAGCTGTCACCGGCGCTCTAGCGGGTGCCTTTGGTTTGGGCAATAGATACTTCAGGCGATTACCCCGACGATTCGTGGAGCGCATCACGCCTAAGCCAGGCTCTGGTCCAGGCGAGGCCGCTCGAAAGCGTGGCCACTACACCGTCGAGACGTACACCACCACCACGACCGGTGCCCGCTACATGGCGACTTTCGCGCAGAATTGCGACGCTTATCACGGGACATCGGTGCTGCTCGGTGAGAGTGGTCTGGCGCTTGCACTCGATCGCGATCGACTCTCCGAGCTGCGGGGTGTGCTCACTCCCGCTGCGGCGATGGGCGATGCGCTGCTGGCGCGCCTCCCGGCCGCCGGGGTATCTATGGGCACGACCCGGCTGAACTGAAATCCCCGCCTACCCCGCTGCTGTCGGCACGGCCTCGTCAGCCGTCAGCGTCTCCGACAGGTGCAGGCCCAACGCACGCGCGGTGTTGTAGGTCGCAATGGCCTTGGGTGTGACCCGGATGCCGGTCTCGGCTTCGATGCGGGTCCGCAGTTCCAGGTTGCCCAGCGAGTCCAGCCCGTGGTCGGCGAACGGACGGTCGGGGTCGACCGCGCGGCGCAGGATCAGGCCGGTCTGCTCTGCCACCAGCCGCCTGAGCCTGGTGGGCCACTCGTCTTGTGCCAATGACCGCAGTTCGGTGCGCAGGGTGTTGTTGTCGCCCGTGTGCTGTTCGCCCGCGGATTGGAACGCTTCGGCGAACGGGCTGCGCGCAACCAGCGCGGCCAGCCACGGTGCGCCCGCCGTCGGAACGTAGCCGGTGTAGCTTCGGTCGTAACGCAACAGCGTCGCGAACGCTTGCGCGCCCTCCTGCGGAGCGATCATCGTGGTCCGGCCGCTCGCCGCCAGGAACGTGGCCCGGCCGATTTCGCCCCACGCCCCCCACGCGATGGTGTTCGCAGGCAGGCCCTGGCTGCGGCGCCAGTGCGTAAAAGCGTCCAGCCAGCTCGAGGCGGCAGCGTATGCCCCCTGCCCGGCGGAGCCGAACAGCGCGGCCACCGAGGAAAAGCAGCAGAACCAGTCCAGTGGCTGTCCGGCCGTCGCGTGGTGCAGGTTCCACACACCGTTGACCTTGGGCGCCCAGTCCCGGTCAATCAGCTCGTCGGTGATGTTGGCCAGGGTGGCATCCTCAACCACCGCGGCGGCATGCAGCACCCCGCGCAGCGGGAGCCCGGTGGCGATGGCCGCTGCCACCACCCGGGGCGCGGTTTCAGCCTCGGCGATGTTGCCGCACTCCACGACAATGTCAGCTCCAGTCGTCCGGAGCCGCTCAATCGCCTGCCGCGCCTTCGGAGTTGGGTTGGAACGGGCGGTCAGCACAATCCGCCCACAGCCCGCCTTGGCCATCTGACCGGCTAGGAACAGTCCAAGGCCGCCAAGGCCGCCGGTGACGATATAGGCGCCGTCGTCGCGGAAGACCGGAGCCTGCTCCGGCGGCACCACCGCGGGGGTCTCCCCGGTGCGCGGCACCGTGAGCACCAGCTTGCCGGTGTGCTCGGCACCGCTCATCACCCGGATCGCGGTAGCTGCCTCGGAAAGCGGGTATTCGGTGCAGACCGGCAGTGGCAGGTCGCCGTCGGCGACCCGTTGGTACACCGTGCGCAGCAGCTCGTGCAGCCGCCGCGGGTGCGTCTCCGACAGCAGCGCCAGGTCGACCGCGTAAAACGTCAGGTTGCGGCGGAAGGGGAATAGACCGAGCCGGGTGTCGCCGTAGATGTCGCGTTTGCCGATCTCGACGAATCGTCCACCGTAGGCCAGCAGGTTCAGCCCGGCACGCTGCGCGGCACCGGTCAGCGAGTTGAGCACGATATCGACGCCGTACCCGTCGGTGTCGCGACGGATCTGCTCAGCGAACTCGGTGGTCCGCGAGTCGTAGACATGCTCAATGCCCATGTCGCGCAGCATCGCCCGTCGCTTCGGGCTGCCCGCGGTGGCGAAGATCTCGGCTCCCACCAAGCGGGCGATGGCTATCGCTGCCTGGCCGACGCCACCGGTACCCGAGTGGATCAACACCTTGTCCTCGGCCGTCATCCTGGCCAGGTCGCACAGCGCGTACCACGCGGTGCCGTAACCGGTTGCCGCGGCGGCGGCCTGGCCGGCGGTCAGGCCGGGCGGCAGCGTGGCGACCAGCCTCGCGTCACAGGTGACAAAGGTGCCCCAGCAGCCGTTGGCGTAGCCGGAGAAACCGCCCACCCGATCACCGACCTGATGGTCGGTGACGTCGGCGCCCACCCGGGTCACCACGCCGCCCAAGTCGAATCCCAACTGGTGTGGCCGGCCTTCGAGGTCAGGGTAACGGCCCAGCGCGGCAAGGACATCGAGGAAGTTGAGGCTGGACGCGTCGATCGCGATCTCGACCTCCCCGGGGCCCGGCGTCTTGCGTTGCAGGGCAATGAATTCCAGGGTCCGCAGGTCACCGGGATTGCGGACCGTCACGCGCATGCGGTCGGAGTCGTGGTTGACAGTGGTGACCCGGCGTTCGTCGGCTCCCAGCGGCGTGCAGCGCAACCGTGCCGAGTACCACTGGCCACCGCGCCAGGCGGTCTCGTCCTCCGGCGGGCCGGCCAGCAGCTCCTGGGCCACCTGCTCTGCAGAGCCTTCGTCTTCCAGGTCGATCTGGGTGGTCCGCAGCTGCGGATTCTCCGCACCGATCACCCGAAGCAGGCCGCGCAGGCCGGCCTGCACTAGGTTGGGGCGGTCGTCGGGCAGGACGATCTGGGCCCGCCTGGTCACGACGTACAGCCGCGGCGGCTCTGCCGACATCTCCGGCAGCTCGCGAAGCATGCGGATGACGTGGCGTACCTGCTCACGGCCGCGCAGCAGACCTTCCTCATCCGGCTCGCCGGCCGGTGGCGGGCAGACGATCACCACTCCCTCGAGGCCGCCGCGCACCTGGGTGGCCAGCTGTTCAGCGTTGGCCACGTGGTCGGCCTGCTCCAGCCAGTCCAGGGTTATGCATTGTGCACCAAGGGATTTCAGCGCATCGGTAAGTCTCGATTCCAGCAGGTCAGCTTCGGCGGTGTTGATCAGCAGCCAACCTCCGACGGCCCGCTCGGGCACGGGCGGCAGTGTCTGCTGCTGCCAGTCGATGGTCAGCAGCCGCTCGTTCATCAGCTGGTCGGCGCCCCCGCCGCTGGTGCCCATTCGCAGCCCCTGCACGGCCAGCAGAACGGCCCCGCGCTCGTCCAGCAAGTCCAGATCGACCTCAACCGTCGACCCGCTGTCCGAGCTTGTTTCCGGGGTGACCCGCAGGTGGCAGTATCGAGTACCGCGCGTCGGGGCGTAGCGGCGCAGCCGCCGCACGCTCAACGGCAGCAGCACTCCTTCGGACGCGTCCTTGATCGCCTGGTGTGCCATCACCGACTGGAAGCAGGCATCCAATAACGCAGGGTGGATGTCATAGCCGGCCTGCTGCGACCGCACCGACCTGGGCAGGCCGACCTCGGCCACGACACTGCGGCCCTTACCCTCGGCGGTGTGCGCCGACACCAGACCCGTGAAGGCGGGACCGTACTGGATGCCCCGCTCGGTGAACGATTCCCGTAATGCGGAACCCTCGGCCCGGTGCGGATGGGTGGCCAGCAGCGCGGCGATATCCCGCCGCTGTGGCGCCTCTTTATCGGCCGGGTCGGCGGCATGCAGCACCGCGGTGGCGCGCCGAGTGCGCTCCCCTTCGCGATCGGTCTCCACCACGAAGTCGACGATCCCGGCATCCTCCACCGCAGCCACCGCACTCACTGAAGTCTCGTCGTCCAGCATCAGCATCTGCTCGAAGCGAACGTCGCGCACCTCGGAGCCGGGCCCCAGTACGGCGGCGGCGGCCGCCAGCGCCATCTCACAGAAGGCGGCCCCCGGAAAGACCGCCACCCCGTTCACCTGGTGGTCGGCCAGCCAGGGCAGCGCCGCGGTGCCGATCTCGCCTTGCCACGCGTGGCGCTCCGGCTCCTCGGGTAACCGGACATGCGCGCCCAGCAGCGGGTGCACCGGCACCGTGGAGCCGCCGCGCGAGCCCGATCCGTCAGACGCGACGAGCAGCCGCTGGTGGGTCCACGTCGGCAGCGGGGCGTCCACCAGACGCCCGCTCGGATACAGCACTGAGAAGTCGACCGCGGCACCTGCGCTGTACAAATCCGCCAGGAAGCCGCGCAGCCCGAAGGGCATCGGCTGCTCGCGGCGCATACCGGCAAGGGCCTGCACGGTGATGTCGGCCGCGCTGGCGGTTTGTTCGACCGCACGGGTCAGCAGCGGGTGCGGCGAGGACTCGCCGAAGACCCGGTGACCGTCGTCCAGGGCGGCCTGCACCGCAGCCGCGAACCGCACCGGCTGCCGCAGGTTGTCCACCCAGTAGCCGGCGGCGAAGGTCGGCGGGTTAAGCGGATTGTCAAGCGTTGCAGAGTAATACGGAACCTTGGGCGTTGTCGGCGTCAGGTCTGCGAGTTGGTCGGCCAAGTCGGCGAGGATCGGATCGACCTGAGACGAGTGCGAGGCCACGTCGACGGCCACCTCACGCGCCATGACCTCACGACTCTCCCACTCCGCGACCAGGTCGCGAACCGTCTGGGCCGCTCCGCCGATGACGGTCGAGTTGGGTGAGGCGATCACCGAGACGACGACGTCGGTCACACCGCGAGCGGCCAGTTCGTCTCGCACCTGCTGGGCGGGCAGTTCCACCGAGGCCATCGCGCCCGCGCCCGCGATGCGGGACATCAACTTAGACCGCCGGCAGATCACCTTTGCCCCGTCCGCCAGCGATAGTGCCCCCGCGATAACGGCGGCTGAGGCCTCGCCGAGCGAATGCCCGATAACCGCGCCGGGATGCACGCCGTAGGCCCGCATGGCCGTGGCCAGAGCGACCTGGAAGGTGAACAGCGTCGGTTGCACCCGGTCGATACCGGTCACCGTCTCCGGCGCCGACATCGCCTCGGTGACTGAGAAACCGGACTCCCCGGCGATCAGCGGCTCGGCCTCGGCGACGGTCGCCGCAAACACCGGCTCCTTCGCCAGCAGCTCTGCGCCCATCGCCGCCCATTGCGAACCCTGACCCGAGAAAATCCATACCGGCCCGCGGTCGTCGTGACCCGTCGCCGGCGAATACGGGGTTTCGCCGTCGGCGATCTCCCGCAGCCCGGTGGCCAGGCCCTCAAGGTTGTCCGCGATCACCGCGGTGCGTACCGTCCGGTGCCCGCGCCGTCGCGCCAGCGTGTAGGCCAGGTCGGACACCACCAAGCCTGCTTTGTCGTCCACCCATTCGGCCAGCCGCTGCGCGGTCCGGCGCAACTCGGCGGCCGAGGTGGACGACAGCGGAAACACCAGCGGCCCGGCCACATCTGGGGTTGCCGCGTCGGCCTGCGTCTCGGGAGCCTGCTGGAGGACGGCGTGCACGTTGGTCCCGGACATCCCGAACGACGTCACCCCAGCCCGTCGTGGCCCGTCGCCTTTGTCCGGCCACGGGGTGACCTCCTGCGGCACAAACAGACCGGTGTCGATTTGCTGAAGCTCGTCGGGCAGGCGAGTGAAGTGCACCATCGGCGGCACCAGCCCGTGCTGCAGCCCGAGGACGGCTTTGATCAGCCCGATGGCGCCGGCCGCACCCTCGGTGTGCCCCATATTGCTTTTGGCCGATCCGAGCGCAACACGGTTACCGCCGGCGCCGTAAACCTCTGTCAGGCTTGTGAATTCGAGCGGGTCGCCGACCGGGGTGCCGGTGCCGTGCGCCTCCACCATGCCGACTGTGGCCGGGTCCACTCCGGCAGCCTCCAGCGCTGCCCGGTACACCGCGGCCTGGGCCGCCGCCGACGGCGTCGTGATGGTCTCGGAACGGCCGTCCTGGTTGGCTGCGGTACCGCGCACCACGGCCAGAATCCGGTCGCCGTCGCGTAGCGCATCCGGCAGCCGCTTGAGCAGAACCACACCGCAACCCTCCGAGCGGACGAACCCGTCTGCGGCGACGTCGAAGGTGTGGCAGCGACCGGTGGGCGAGAGCATGCCCTGGGCCGACGCAGCGGCCGAAACCCGCGACTCCAGCAACGCCATGGCTGCTCCGGCCAGGGCGAGATCGCTCTCGCCTCTGTCCAGGCTCTGGCATGCGATATGCAGGGCCACCAAGCCAGAGGAACACGAGGTGTCCACGGTGATCGCGGGACCTAGCAGTCCCAGTCCGTAGGCAATTCGCCCGGAGGCCATGCTGAACGGCGTGCCGGTGAAGCCGTAGGCGTCGTCCAGTGCACCGGCGTCGCTGGTCACCACCGTGTAGTCGTGGTGGCACAGCCCTACGAACACGCCCGTGCGGGAGCCGGTCAATGAGGGCGGCACGATGCCCGCATGCTCGATCGCTTCCCACGATGTCTCCAGCAACAACCGGTGCTGCGGGTCGATGGCAGTCGCCTCACGCTCTCCGAAACCGAAGAACGAGGCATCGAAACCG
>JBEKNM010000165.1:0-8591 GCA_049522835.1 Mycobacterium sp. | reverse complement strand
GCCGCCACGGCGACCCCGGCGTCGGACGCCAATCTTTGCACGCGGTCCGGCAGTCGTCCGGGCGCCAGGAACCACGGCGCGACGACCACCCGGCGGGCGCCCCGGCGCCGTAACCGATCGGCAGCGTCGGCGAGGGAAGGTTCCGGTCTGGTGGCAAAGGCGGTGGTCGCACCCGCCCACCGAGTGTCCGCTGCCAGCTTTGACGCGATCGTCGTGGTGCGCGCATTCGCCGCGGGGTTCGAAGAGCCGATCGCGACCACGACCACACCGATCCCGTCATCGAGCCGGGAAACCCCCAACTCCGCCACCCGCCGCCGCAGCAACGACACCAGCCGAGCATCTTCGCCGAGCACGTCGGCCTGTCGCACACGGTGACTGGCCCGGCAGCGCGCGATCTGGGCGGGGATGTCGACGCGGGCATGGTAGGCGTCGGCCAGCAACAGGGGAGTCACAGTAGTTTCTCCGGAACACCCGTTGAGCACGTCGATCAGGTTCGGCGCACTCAGCTCGCAGAAAGCCAGTCGCACATCGAGGCCAGGCCGCAAGCGCGCCAGCCGGCCGGCGACAGCCCGTGCGTTGGCCGCCGACCGTGGATCCTTGCTTCCGTGCGCGGTGAGCACGAGGGTGGTCACGAGGCGTGCAACCCGCATTCGGTCTTGGCCAGCCCCTGCCAGCGCCCGCTGCGCGCGTCGGCGCCCTCGATGGGCTTGGCCGTGCATGGAGCGCAGCCGATTGACGGATAGCCTTCGTAGACAAGGGGGTTGACCAGCACGTCGTGCTCGGCGATGTAGTCCTGGAGGTCCTGGTCAGTCCAGGCCGCCAGCGGGTTGATCTTCACCAGTTTGAACGCCTCGTCGAAGCTGATTAGCGGGGCGTTGGCGCGGGTCGGTGCCTCGACCCGGCGTATCCCGGTCACCCAGGCGGAGTAGCCGCGCAGCGTTTTGCCCAGCGGAACGACTTTGCGCAGCCGGCAGCATTCGCCGGGGTCGCGGGCGAACAGGTCTTTGCCCAGCAGTTCGTCCTGCACGGCCACCGTGTGCTCCGGAGTGGCGTTGAGCACTCGAATGTCGTAGACGGACTCCACCGCGTCCCGGGTGCCGATGGTTTCTACGAAGTGATAGCCAGTGTCCAGAAATATCACCGGTACGCCCGGCCGCACCTTGGCCGCCAGATCGACGAGTACGGCGTCCTGCATGTTGGAGGCCACCACGTAGTTGCAGGTGGCCCACCCGCGGGGTCCGTTGACACCGCCGAAGTTGTCGTTCGTCCACTGCAACAGTTCGGAGGCGTTGGCGCCGTCGAGCTCCGCGGCGCCGCGGGCCGCCAGCTCACGCAGATCGTCTTCAGTTCGCTCGGTCGTTTCGCCGCTCATCGCAGATCACCTTCGTCGGCCCGGACGACCCACTGCGCGAATCGTTCACCCTTGCTGCGGTGCTTGATGAAGTTGCGCGCGACCCGATCGATGTAGTCACCCAGCTCGTCGCTGGTGACCTTGTGCTGGCGTAGTTTTCGGCCGAATCCGCTGTCCAGCCCGAGGCTGCCGCCTAGATGCACCTGGAAGCCCTCGACCGAGCCGCCGTGACCGTCGTCGACCATCTGGCCTTTGAAGCCGATGTCGGCGATTTGAATTCGCGCACACGAGTTCGGGCAACCGTTGATGTTGACGGTGATCGGCACGTCAAGCTCAGAGTTGATGTCCTCAAGTCGGCTCTCCAGCTCGGGCACCAAATCCTGTGCTCTGACCCGGGTTTCGGCGAACGACAACTTGCAGAATTCAATCCCGCTGCACGCCATGAGATTCCGGCGCCAATGCGACGGCCGTGATTGCAAACCAAGTGCCTCTAGGCCGGCGACGAAGTCCTCGAGCTTGTCGTCAGGTATGTCGAGGATGACCAGCTTCTGGTAGGGGGTGAACCGGATCCGATTCGAACCGGCCTGCTCGGCCAGGTCGGCGACCGACGTGAGGATGGTCCCGGACACCCGTCCGGCAATCGGAGCAACCCCGACGGCGTTAAGTCCGTTCTTGAGCCGCTGCACTCCGACGTGATCGATTGGATGCTTGACCGGCTCGGGGGCCGGGCCGTCGATCAATGGACGCTTGAGGTACTCGGTTTCGAGAACTTCCCGGAATTTCTCTATACCCCAGTCCTTGATCAGGAACTTCAGCCGCGCCTTGGCCCGCAGCCGCCGGTAGCCATAGTCGCGGAATACCGAAGTCACCGCCGCCCACACCTCAGGTACTTCGTCCAGCGGAACCCAGGCGCCGACTCGCTGGCCCAGCATCGGGTTAGTCGAAAGACCGCCGCCGACCCACAGGTCCAGGCCGGGCCCGTGCTCAGGGTGGTTGACGCCGATGAACGCGATGTCGTTGACCTCGTGCACGACATCCTGCAGACCCGAGATGGCGGTCTTGTATTTGCGCGGCAAGTCGGCGAAATCGGGCTTGCCGATGTAGCGCCGCACGATCTCGTCGATCGCCCAGGTCGGGTCGAGTACTTCGTCGAGCGACTCACCAGCCAACGGCGAGCCCAGCACCACCCGCGGGCAGTCACCGCAGGCTTCCGTGGTGTGCAGACCCACCTGGTCGAGTCGCCGCCAGATTTCCGGGACGTTTTCCACCTCGATCCAGTGGTATTGCACATTCTCCCGATCGGAGATGTCGGCGGTGTCGCGGGCGAACTCCGTCGAGATCTGGCCCAACGTGCGCAGCGCGGCTGCTGAGATTGCGCCGCCGTCGCAACGCACCCGCATCATGAAGTATCTGGCTTCCAGCAAGTCGATGTTCTCGTCACCGGTAAAGGTGCCGTCGTACCCCTGTTCGCGCTGGGTGTAGAGGCCCCACCAGCGCATGCGCCCCCGCAGGTCGTTTTTCTCGATGCTGTCGAACCCGCTCTTTGCGTACACGTTCTCGATGCGTTCACGCACCTCGAGCGGGGCGCCGGCCTGCTTGAACTCCTCGTTGGCGTTGAGCGGCTCGCGATCTCCCAGCGCCCACTGGCCCTCACTGCGGGCCTTTGCGGGACGGGCTGTGGTCATTCGGGATTCTCCTTCGCGAACATCGCCAGCCTTGGAGCGCGCACAAACACCGTTTCTATTCCGGCGGCGCAGATCCGGCGGCCAGCTGGACGTACAGGTGGGCTGGGTCTACGACATCAAGGCAGACAGCTGCAGCTGCAGACACGCTTGAAATCGATATGACGCCGCGCCACCAGCGCAATACGCGGGCTGCGGCGGGCGGCGGTCACGGTGCCATTGTGCCATGGATGGGGACCGGCGGAGCGACCAGGTCAAATTTGCTCTCACGATGATTAAAACTACGTGGCAAGCCTGGGTGGACAGGTAAACAAAATCGAGAATCCGCTGAGAATCCCATTCGCTTCGCCGTGCGATGATTTGGCATGGCCCTTAGCGAGGCACCGGTCGACCTACCCGGCATGCAGCCGAGTCCCGGGCAGCCATTCGGCGTGTACGTGCACGTCCCGTTCTGCATAACCCGCTGCGGATACTGCGACTTCAACACCTACACGCCAGCCGAGTTGGGCGGTGTCAACCCCGACGCGTGGCTGCTGGCACTGGGCACCGAGCTGGAGCTCGCGGCAGCGCGGCTGGACGCACCGACGGTGAGTACCGTGTTCGTCGGGGGAGGGACACCATCGCTACTGGGCGGTGAGCGCCTGGCCAGGTTGCTGGATATGGTGCGAGAGCACTTCGTGCTGGCGCCGGATGCCGAGGTAACCACAGAGGCCAACCCCGAGTCGACCTGGCCGGAATTCTTCGCCGCGATCCGTGCGGCCGGTTACACGCGGGTGTCGCTGGGCATGCAGTCGGTGGCGCCGCGGGTGCTGGCTACTCTCGATCGGGTGCACTCGCCCGGCCGGGCGTCGGCCGCGGCGCGCGAGGCAATGGATGAGGGCTTCGACCATGTCAGCCTCGACCTGATCTACGGAACCCCGGGGGAGTCCGACGACGACCTGCTGCGCTCGGTCGACGCGGCGGTCGAGACCGGTGTCGACCACGTGTCTGCGTATGCCCTGGTCGTCGAGGAGGGCACGGCACTGGCCCGGCGGGTCCGCCGCGGTGAGCTGGCCGCTCCCGACGACGACGTGCTCGCTCATCGCTACGAGTTGGTCGACGAGCGGCTGGCTGCGGCCGGGTTGACCTGGTACGAGGTGTCCAACTGGTCCCGACCGGACGGGGAGTGCCGGCACAACCTCGGCTACTGGGACGGTGGGCAGTGGTGGGGCGCAGGGCCGGGCGCACACGGTTACGTCGGCACCACGCGTTGGTGGAATGTCAAGCATCCCAACACCTATGCGGAGATGCTGGCCAGTGCCAGGTTGCCAGTGGGGGGCTTCGAGCAACTCGACACCGACGACCTGCACACCGAAGACGTGCTGCTGAAAACCCGTTTGCGCCAAGGGCTTCCGCTTGACCGGCTGGGCGACGCCGAACGCGAACGCGCCAAGGCCGTGGTGGCTGACGGTCTGCTGGTGTCCGATGGCAACATCCTGGTGCTTACCCCGCGCGGCCGACTGCTGGCCGACGCGGTGGTGCGCACGCTGCTGGGGTAGATCTCAGGTGCTTATGAGAACCAGTGCCCCATCAAGCGGTTGAGCTCGATATAGAGCGGGATTCCGATGGTGACGTTGTACGAAAACGTCAAACCCAGTGATGCAGCTAGTGGCAGGGTGGGGCTGGCTTCAGGGATCGCCAGCCGCTGGACCGCGGGGACGGTGATGTAGGACGCCGCGGCGCACAGCACTGCGAACAGGACATAGGTTCCCGGCTTGAACTCACTATTGGTGAGGTAGCCGTAGCTGTGAGCGGCGATGATCCCGAGCGTCGCAAAGATATTCGGTGCCAGTAGACCGAAGAAGACGAAACCGAAGCCCGCCGATCGCAGGTCCTTCAACTTGCGGGACGCCGTCATGCCCATCTCGAGCAGGAACAGGCAGAGCACGCCTTGGAACGCCATTACGAAGAACCTGTCGTCGTCTGCAACGACCTTCTGTCCCTGCAGCCCACTGATGAGGCCGATGACGATGCCGCCGATGAGAAGAACAAGCCCGGGGTTGAGGAAAACTTCCCGAAGGAGCTGACGGGAGAAAATGGGCATTCGCTTGGCTTGCCCACGGGCTGGGCTCTGGTCGGGCTCCCAGTCCGGATGCTCCAGCTTTTCCATCGAGAACTCGAGCTCCTGCTCGACCCCTCGTTCGTGTTGAGTCTCAAGACTCTGTCCATGAGGGGGCCGCGCGGCCGTGCCGGGCCCGAGCCCCACCTTGACCGGCGGGGTGTAGCCGGGCTCGTCCGGCATATATCCCGCTTCGTTCAGACCACGGTGCCGAAGTCGTGCCACCAGGTACAGCGCCACCAGGCAGCCGGGAATCTCCATGATGGCCAGCATGACCGGCATGTAGGCGTTGAACGCGATGCCGACGCTCGTCAGGACGGCCACGCAGGTAGCAAAGGTCCCCGCTGAGTCCGACCCGTAGTAACCGGCGACTGTCGCCCTGTCGACCTGCCGCATAGTGGCCAAGTAGCTCAGCAGGAAATAGGCGAGCGCACCGATAACGAAGTTCAAGGCGAAGCCCAGCACCATGAACCCCGCGATGTTGTCGATATCGGCCGGTTTGATCTTGGCGAGTTCTTCGCCGCCGTGCCAGCCGATGGCCAGCAGTAGGTACATGGTCAGGCCCTGATAGATCACGTACGGGAACTCAAACCGCACCCTCAGAATCGGGATCAGGAAACCGAAATAGAAGAACAGCAACAGCGGCTTGAAGAGGTTGTGTGTGAAGTTCTGCCAGAACTCATAAAGCATTGGTGCCTCCGGTGACTTAGTGCGGCGATCGCAGTCGGCGACCCGCGGGCGCAACATCACCGTGGGCTGGAACCCGTAAATCGGAATTCGTCGATATGGCAGCCATATTCACCATCCCCATCGGGATCGCAGGTATGCCCAGCGGCACACCGGTTGGCAGCGAGAATCACTCGCGGGATCGAATATGCTCCGCTGTAGTGATTTTCGGGGCACATCGCATTCAGGCGCGCCTGCAGCGGACACATGCATGCGTATTACATCTGGCTGCAAGCCGATTCAGACTGTACCGGGGACGGGTCGGAATGAACCGGTCATCGCTATCGAATATGAACCATCACCGGGAATCATTTCGCCCTCACCTCCTCATAGTCAGGGCACACGAGAATGCCGGCACGTTGCACATAGGAATGAGATCACCTGACGAAATCGCCGGGCGCGACACCCCTCTCGCCGGAGCTTTGGCACCACACGGCGTATCCGGAACCGACGCCGGAAGTCCCTTGGGCCCAAACCCGTAATCCGGGAAGCGCTGCCCTGACCCCGGGCGTCTTTCGGCGTTCGAGGTCAGTCGCCTATATCCGTGCAGACGCCTCATCTAGCGAGGTGCATGTACCGGAAATCGTGCTACCCATGGTGACCTGAGTCAACCCGCCTTTACAAACAATTAACACCGCTGTCTGCGGGCACCCCAACCATCCCGGTCTACGCGACCCCTTGCGGAATGGTGCTCACGGACATCACCCCTCGCGGACGGCTGCCCGCCGACACGGTTGGTGCGCACCCCTGCTGGGGTAGCCGGGTTGGCCGGCTACCCCAAGCCTCAGGAGATTAGAACCAGTGTGCGACTAAGCGGTTGATCTCGATATAGAGCGGGATTCCGATGGTGACGTTGTACGAAAACGTCAAACCCAGTGACGCAGCTAAGGGCAGGGTCGGACTCGCCTCAGGGATCGCCAGCCGCTGGACCGCTGGGACGGCGATGTAGGACGCGGCGCCGCACAACACCGCGAACAACACGTACGTTCCGGGCTTGAAGTCAGCGTGAGTGAAGTATGCGTAGCTATGGGCGATGATAATCCCCAGCGGCGCAAAGATATTCGGCGCCAGCAGACCGAAGAAGATGAAACCGGGGCCGGCATCCCGCAGGTCCTTCAACTTGCGGCTGGCCGTCATGCCCATCTCGAGCAGGAACAGACAGAGCACGCCTTGGAACGCCATTACGAAGAACCTGTCGTCGTCTGCAACGACCTTCTGTCCCTGCAGCCCACTGATGAGGCCGATGAGGATGCCGCCGAAGAGCAGAACAAGCCCAGGGTTGAGGAAAACTTCCTGGAGGAGTTCACGGGAGAAAATGGGCATTCTCTTGGCTTGCCCACGGGCTGGACTCGGGTCAGGCTCCCAGTTCGGATGATCCAGCTTCTCCATCGAGAGCTCCAGCTCCTGGTCGACCCCCCGCTCGTGCTCGGTCTCGAGGCTCTGGCCTTGCGGCGGCTTTGCCGCCGTGCCGGGCCCGACCCCGACCTTGACCGGCGGAGTGTAGCCGTGCTCGTCCGGCATGAATCCGGCCGTGTCCATCCCCCGGTGCCGCAGCCGCGCGACCAGGTACAAGGCCACCAGGCAACCAGGTATCTCCATGACAGCCAGCATGACCGGCATGTAAGCGTTGAACGCGATGCCGACGGCCGCCAGGACGGCCACGCAGGTGGCAAAGGTGCCGGCTGAGTCTGACCCGTAATAGCCGGCGACCGTTGCCTTGTCGACTTTTCGCAGCGAACTAAGGCGGCTCAGCAGGAAGTAGGCCAAACCGCCGATCACGAAGTTCAAGACGAAGCCCACGATCATGAATCCCACGATGGTGGTGATGCTGGAGGGCGCGATCTTGGCGAGCTCTTCGCCCCCGTGCCAGCCGATGGCCAGCAGCAGGTACATGGTCAAGCCTTGGTAGATCACATAGGGGAACTCGAACCGCACCTTCAGGATTGGGATCAGGAACCCGAAGTAGAAGAACAGCAGGAGTGGCTTGAACAGGTTGTGCGTGAAGTTGTGCCAGAACTCTTGCAGCATTGGTGCCTCTCTTAATTGTGGCTATATCACGGGGAGCACCGTTAAGCGGGGCTACCACGAAAATCCCGACGACCGTGGAAAATTTAGCCCTGCTGCTGCCAAACCGCCACTCGGGGAGAACGCGAAAAGACCAAGCGCACCCGAGCGGCACCAGAATGGCTGTTCGTGGCAAAACCAGTGGTCACAGCCGCGCAGGTCGGTCCATATGACGCGCGATTAGCGTGAATTAAGTGTGAGTTTGCTGTGCATTTACTGTGTGAATAACCGGCATGAACGCCGCAGAAACTAACGGGAGCCTAACCCCGACGCCGCGGTGGCGATGTGTCACCGACATCCCGCCGATGGCGAGTAGTGAGTCCTAAACTACTCGACGCCATCACGGCGGCAAACCGAAAGCAGGCCGGTCTGTTGGTTATCGAGAGTTCGTCGCCCTCGCAAGAGTGGACCTCTCCGCCATCTGCAAGCCGGATCACGAACATGTCGATGTTTCTCTCAATCGATGGTTGGTCGATAGCGATCGGCTGTTAGCTGGGGCGGGCTAGACCGATCGCCGTTAAAGTCTCGTTAAGCTTTCGCTTGACGCCCGATTGGTGGCTTTCGCCATTCGTGGGTTGGCGGTCGCGCCGCCGCTACACAGCCCCCAATATTTCCTCGGGAGGTCTTTGGACACGGCCTTGCGAGAACACCGGGCCACTCCTTTCCCGCG
>JBEKNM010000164.1:0-8597 GCA_049522835.1 Mycobacterium sp. | reverse complement strand
CGCGGGCCTCGATGGCCTGCCAGGACCGCGACACCCTGGTCGGGCAGAAGAGCACCAGCGGCGGGTCCAATGACAGCGCTGCAAATGACTGGCACGCAAAACCGATCGGGACCTCGTCATGCACGGTGGTGATGATGGTGATCCCCGTGCAGAACTGACCCAGGACGCTCCGGAACGTGCGCGGGTCAAGTGGCGCGGCAAACATCTCTGAATTAACCGTCTGGACTAGCCGCGCATGCCGACCGTGAAGTCGTGACCCCACAGACTCACCGCTGTGCTTTCCCGAGCGATCCAGTCGTGGTCATCGACTTTCCTGCCCTCACAACCGAATTCGATATCGAATCCGCTGGGCGTCTTCATATAGAACGACAACATCAGGTCGTTGACATGACGGCCGAGCGTGGCCGACATCGGCACCTTGCGGCGCAACGCCCGGTCCAGGCACAGGCCCACGTCGTCGGCCTGCTCGACTTCCAGCATCAGATGCACGATGCCACTGGGCGTCGGCAGCGGCAGGAAGGCCAGGCTGTGGTGACGCGGGTTGCAGCCGAAGAAGCGCAGCCACGCCGGCGCCCCGTCGGCGGGCCGCCCGACCACCTGCGGCGGCATCCGCATCGAGTCACGCAGCTTGAAGCCGAGCACATCCCGGTAGAAGTGCAACGCCTCAGCATCGTCGCGAGTAGTCAGCACCACGTGCCCCAGCCCCTGCTCACCGGTGACGAACTTGTGTCCATACGGGCTGACAACGCGGCGATGTTCCAGGGCGGCGCCATGGAAGACCGCCAGAGGGTTGCCCGACGGGTCGGAGAACCGGATCATCTCGTCCACCCGACGATCCCCCAGTTCGGTGGCGGTGGCTTCCTTGTACGGCGTCCCCTCCACCTCCAGCCGATTCCGGATTTCTTGCAGGCCTTCGGCATTCGCGCATTCCCAGCCGGCTTCTGAGAGCCGGTCGTGCTCGCCGGGCACGATCACCAGCCGGGCCGGGAAGTCGTCCATCCGCAGATACAGTGCCTCTTTTGGCGCGCCTTCCGGCGCACCTGTGCCCTCGGCCATGCCGAGGACCTTCAACCCGTACTCACGCCAGGCCGCCAGGTCGGTGGCCTCGATGCGCAGATAGCCCAGCGAGCGAATGCTCATCACGCACCTCCAAGGAAATCAACGGTGAGCTTGTTGAACTCGTCGAACTTCTCTACCTGCGCCCAGTGCCCACACTGCCCGAATACGTGCAGCTGCGCGCGTGGAATCGTCTTCAGCGCGACCAACGCGCCATCCAGCGGATTGACCCGGTCTTCGCGTCCCCAGATCAGCAATACCGGCTGACGCAGCCGATACACCTCACGCCACATCATGCCGAGCTCGAAATCCGCACCGGCGAACGACATTCCCATCGCCCGGGTCGCCGTCAGCGATTCCGGTGTGCTGGCCAACGCGAAACGCTGGTCCACCAATTCGGGGGTGATCAGCTTCTTGTCGTGGACCATCACGCGCAGGAACGCCTCGAGGTTCTCGCGGGTGGGATCCATGGAGAACGCCGACAGCCGTTTGACGCCCTCGGTCGGATCGGGCGCGAACAGGTTGACGCTGAGGCCGCCGGGACCCATCAGCACCAAGCGTCCAGCCTTGTCCGGGTAGTCGAGTGCGAACCGGACCGCGGTGCCCCCGCCCAGTGAATTGCCCACCAGCGGAACACGTCCCAGACCCAACTGGTCGAACAGGCCGTTGAGGGCTCTCGCGGCATAGTGGTTGAACTGCCCGTGTTCCGCGCGTTTGTCCGAGTGGCCGTACCCAGGCTGATCGACGGCCAGCACGTGGAACCGTTCCGCAAGCACCGGGATGTTGCGCGAGAAATTCGTCCAACTCGCCGCTCCGGGCCCGCCGCCGTGTAGGAGGACCACGGTCTGGTCGTTGCCAACGCCCGCCTCGTGATAGTGCAGCTTCAGCGGCCCGTCGACGTCCACCTCGGCGAAGCGCGACGTGGACTCGAAAGTCAGCTCCTGGGTTTTTTGCCGGGCAGCCGTCATCGATCTAGACCATCGTGTCGCCGGGGGGCAACCCGAACTCGTTGTTTCCGAAGATCACGTAGGCCCGTTCCGGGTCGTTGGCAGCGTGCACCCGGCCGGCGTGCGCGTCGCGCCAGAACCGTTGAATCGGAGCATCATTGGCCAGGGCGGTGGCGCCGGATGCCTCGAACAGCCGGTCAATCGAGGCGATCGAGCGCCCGGTGGCGCGTACCTGGTCCCGGCGCGCCCTGGCACGCAGCTCGAAGGGAATCTCTTTGCCGGCGGACAACAATGCGTACTCGTCGGCGACGTTGCCGATCAGTTGGCGCCAGGCGGCGTCGATGTCGCTGGCCGCCTCGGCGATGCGGACCTTGGCGAACGGATCGTCTTTCGCCTTCTCCCCGGCGAACGCCGCCCGCACCCGTTTGCCCTGGTGCTCTACGTGCGCCTGGTAAGCGCCGTAGGCCATGCCTACGATGGGCGCTGAGATAGTGGTGGGATGCACTGTGCCCCAAGGCATCTTGTAAACCGGAGCGGCGTTGGTCTGAAGTCCCCCCGCGGTACCGTCGTTCATTGCCTTGTAGGACAAGAACCGGTGTCGCGGCACGAAGACGTCCTTGACGACGACTGTGTTGCTGCCGGTGCCGCGCAGGCCGACCACATGCCACACGTCGTCGATGCGGTACTCGCTGCGTGGGATCAGGAAGCTGCCGAAGTCGACCGGCCGGCCGTCCTTGATGACCGGACCGCCAAGAAATGCCCAGGTGGCATGGTCGCAGCCGGACGACCAGTTCCATGAGCCGTTGACCAGGTAGCCCCCGTCGGTCACGACGCCGGCGCCCATCGGGGCATACGACGACGAGATCCGCGTCCTCGGGTCGTCGCCCCATACCTCCTCTTGGGCCCGCTGATCGAACAACGCCAGGTGCCAGTTGTGCACGCCGATGATCGAGCTCACCCACCCCGTGGAACCGCACGCGCTCGCCAGTCGCCGCGCCGCCTCGTAGAACAGCGTGGGATCGCATTGCAGCCCGCCCCACTGCTCGGGCTGCAAGAGGGTGAAGAAGCCGACGTCGTCGAGCGCCTGAACGGTCTCGTCGGGCAGTCGGCGCAGATCCTCCGTCGCCTGAGCGCGCTGCCGAAGTTGCGAAAGCAGATCGTCGATCCCAGCCAACACCGACTGCGCATCACGCTGTTGAATGGACGTCACTTACGTTTGCCTCCCCGGGAGTGCGGACTTACCCAGAAGACTAGAACACGTTCCGATTTGTGTCGAGCAGGGTATTCCTGCGGCTGGTAGTGGTACATGTCGGGTTTTCTGTAACATGTTCTAGTTGTGCGGACAGAGAGGACGGGTCGTGACCGAGGCAATACCTGACGAGCCACTCGGCGACCACGTCCTGGAATTGCAGATCGCCGACGTCGTCGCTGAGACCGACGACGCGCGGTCGCTGGTTTTCTCGGTGCCGAACGAGCAGGGCGACCCAGACATCCCGCCGAAGCGGCTGCGCTACGCACCCGGCCAGTTCCTGACGCTGCGCGTGCCCAGCGACCGCACCGGGTCGGTGGCGCGCTGTTACTCGTTGTGCAGCTCGCCGTTCACCGACGATGCACTCACCGTCACGGTCAAGCGAACCGCGGACGGATACGCGTCCAACTGGCTGTGCGACCACGCCCACAAAGGCATGCGGGTCCACGTGCTGGCTCCGTCGGGCAACTTCGTGCCCAAGACGCTCGACGGCGACTTCCTGCTGATGGCTGCCGGCAGCGGGATCACCCCGATCATGTCGATCTGCAAGTCGGCACTGGCCGAAGGCAGCGGCCAGGTGACGCTGCTGTATGCCAACCGCGACGACCGGTCGGTGATCTTCGCCGACGCGCTACGCGAGCTGTGCACCAAATACCCCGACCGGCTCACAGTGGTGCACTGGCTGGAATCGCTGCAGGGACTGCCCAGCACTACCGCGTTGGCGAAGGCGGTCGCCGGCTTCACCGACCGGCCCGCGTTCATCTGTGGGCCCGGTCCTTTCATGGACGCTGCGCGCCAAGCCCTGGAATCCTTGAAAGTTCCTGCGCAGCAAGTACATATCGAGGTCTTCAAGTCGCTGGAATCAGATCCCTTCGCGGCAGTGACCATCGAGGAGACTGACGACGGCCCTGATATTGGGAAGCCGCCGGCCACCGCGGTGGTGCAGCTGGACGGTGGAACCCACACGGTGTCGTGGCCGCGCAACGCCAAGCTGCTCGATGTCCTACTCGCCAAAGGCCTCGATGCGCCGTTCTCGTGCCGGGAGGGCCACTGTGGTGCATGTGCCTGCACCCTGCGTAGCGGCAAGGTCAACATGGAGGTCAACGACGTGCTGGAGCAGCAGGACCTCGACGAAGGACTCATTCTGGCCTGTCAATCTCACCCGGAATCTGATTCGGTAGAAGTCACCTACGACGAGTAGTCGCGGAGTTAACTTCTGTTTGGGTGTGATGGAAGGAAGCAGGATGAAGCGACTGATATCGGGATTTGCCGTCGCATCGTCGATGCTGAGCTTCCTGCCCGCTCCATACGGCTCGGCCGCCAGCAATACCGCCGTCACCGATTTCCCGCTCGACGGCCCCAACCAGCTGGAGACGCACACCATCCTCGATTGCTACAAAGCCGATGGCCACTGCGACTTCACCGCGGGGGCCGACATGCGCACTCCCGACGGCGTGACCGGCTTCCCGCCCAGCCTCTGGGCCCGCCAATCCACCGAGATCCGGTCGACGAATCGGTTGGCGTACCTGGACGCTCACGCCACCAGTCAGTTCGAGAGGGTGATGAAAGAAGGCGGGTCCGACGTGATCACCACCGTCTACTTCGGTGATGGCCCGCCGGACAAATACCAGACGACCGGTCGCATCGACTCGGTCGATTGGTCGACGGGCCAGCCCAAGACCGATGTCAACGTCATCGTCTGCACCCACATGCAGGTGGTCTACACCGGGGTCAACATCACCTCGCCCAGCACCTGCGCGCAAACCTCTTTTTCCTAGGTTCTGCTCAGGTCCAGCGTTATGGCAGAGGCTATCTGGTAGGACGATTCGCGCCTAGCATCCTTTTCATGCCAATTCTCCCGGTCGTGTTCGCGGGCGGACCCGACGGCGGCTGGCACGTCCGAAGCATTTCGGCGGTCGCTGGCGAGTCTCTTCCCGCGGTGGAGCGTGTGGCAGTTCTTGAAGGAGTACGCGTCGCCCCGCCGCAGAGCACCTGGGCGCTGGCGGGGGTAGTCGGTCAGGAACGGTATACCCGGGCGCGCGAGCACGACGAGCTCGCCGCTGTTTCGCCGGGCCTCGGCCGCCCGGAAGCGACACGAGCGGCGCTGATTCCAATGAGGAAATCCGAGAAATGGTGGGCGCTCTCGCAGGACGACCGCAGGGCGATTTTGGAGGAGCGATCCCACCACATCACGGTAGGGCTGAAGTACCTCCCAGCCGTTGCACGCCGCTTGCACCATTGTCGAGACCTAGGCGAACCGTTCGACTTTCTGGCATGGTCCGAATTCGCACCTGCCGACGTGGGCAGGTTCGACGAACTGATCGCCAATCTTCGAGGAACCGAGGAATGGAGTTACGTCGACCGCGAGGTCGACATCCGCCTAGATCGCGGCGCTGGCCCCTGAGGCCTACCGCGGTAACCCGAGGAGCCGCTCGGCGGCAACTGTGAGCAGGATCTGCTCGGTACCGCCGGCGATGGTGAGGCAACGAGTGTTGAGGAAGTCGAACACCGCGCGATTCTGTACGAGGCCGCCGCCTTCGGACACGTCCATCTTGAATTCCGCCAGCGCTTGGCGGTAGCGCACACCGATGAGTTTGCGCACGCTGGATTGCGCCCCCGGATCCTGGCCGCCAACAGCGAGCTGGGCGATGCGCTGGTCGAGCAGCGCTCCGGTCTGCGCCAGCACAATCAATCGCCCGAGCCGGTCTTGCTGGGCGACGTCGAGGTCGAGCTCGGCCAGCACCTTGAGCAGCTCTTCCATCGGGTTGCCCAGCGCTGTGCCGGACGCCATCGCGACCCGCTCGTTAGCCAGCGTGGTGCGAGCCAGCCGCCAGCCGTCGTTCACCGTGCCGACCACCATCTCGTCGGGGACGAAAACGTTGTCCAGGAACACTTCGTTGAACAGCGAGTCGCCGGTGATCTCGCGCAGCGGCCGGATCTCTATGCCAGGCGATTTCATGTCCATCAGGAAGTAAGTGATGCCTTTATGTTTCGGGGCCTCCGGATCGGTACGCGCCAGGCATACACCCCACCTCGCCTTGTGCGCAGCGGACGTCCACACCTTCTGCCCGGTCAGCAGCCATCCGCCGTCGCCCCGCACCGCCTTGGTGCGCAGCGACGCCAGGTCGGAGCCTGCTCCTGGCTCGGAAAACAGCTGGCACCAAAGGAAATCGCCACGCATGGTGCCCGGCACGAAGCGCTCCACCTGTTCGGCCGTGCCGTGTTCGAGGATTGTCGGCGCCGCCCACCAACCGATCACCAAGTCTGGCCGCACGACGCCGGCCGCCGCCATCTCCTGATCGATCAGCAACTGTTCGGCCGGGGACGCGCCGCGTCCGTACGGCGCCGGCCAGTGCGGCGCTTGCAGACCTGCCTCGGCCAGGGCCACCTGCCGTTTCTCCTCGGGCAGCGCGGCGACTTCGGCTACCGCTGCAGCGATCTCAGGTCGCTGAGCCCTGACCTCTTCGAGGTCAGAGAGGTCCAAGCCCAGGCGACGACGCACACCGTCCTGAGTCAGTGCGGTGATGCGGCGCAACCACCGCTGCGCACCGCCGAGGAACCGGGCGATGCTGTGCGCTCTGCGCAGGTACAGATGCGCATCGTGCTCCCAGGTGCAGCCGATGCCGCCGAGTACCTGGATGCAGTCTTTGACGTTGGCCTTCGCGGCGGCGATGCCGACACTGGCTGCCAGAGCGGCGGCGATGGAGAACTGACAGGAGTCGGAGTCCCCAGAATCCTCAGCGGCCCGGGCGGCATCGGCAGCGGCCACCTCGGCCTGCTCGGCGCGGCACAACATTTCCGCGCATAGGTGCTTGATGGCCTGGAAGCTGCCGATCGGCTTGCCGAACTGCTCCCGCACCTTCGCGTACGCGACCGCGGTCTCCAGGGACCACCGGGTCACGCCGGCCGCCTCAGCCGCCAGCAGGGTCGCGGCCAGGTCCTCGACCCGCTGCCCGGACTGGCCTATCACGGTGGCCGGCGCCGACGTCAGCACCACCCGGGCCAACGGCCGCGAAAAGTCCGTTGCCCGCAACGGCTCGACCTGCACGCCGTCGCCGTCGGTCTCGACCAGCAGCCACTGGCCTCCGGCCGGCAGCAGCAGCACGCCGCCGTCTGCAGCGCCCAGCACCCAACTGACGGTGCCCGACGCGCGCGACGTCTCGCTGTCGAAATGCACGTCACCGTCGATCGCCACCCCGGCGAAGCGTTCACCACAGGCCAGCGCGGCCAGCAATTCAGGATCATCGACAACCAAGCTGGCCAGCGCGGTGGTCGCGACCGGCCCCGGCACCAGCGCCTTGGCCGCCTCCTCGACCATCGCGCACAGGTCCTCGATGCTGCCACCCGCGCCGCCACTGTCTTCTGCAACGGCTACGCCGAATAGTCCTAGTTCGGCTAAGCCCGCGAACACCGGTCGCCAGGCATCGGGATCGCCCTGTTCGACATTTCGGATCGACGTGGTTCCACCCGGACCTGAGGCCGAGTTTCGGGCCCAGTCGCGCACCAACTCACGCGCCGCAAACTGTTCGTCTGTGACGGTCGCTACCACCCTGGAACCCTCCGCGTCCTCGATTTCGGCCACTAGAACGTGTTCTAATAGTGCCAGCGATCGGCCGTCAAGTCGAACGCCTTTGCGGCAAGAAAGGTCCAGGACAAGTCACTGTCCCCGGCGGTACGGAGGTGGGAAATTCAAACTCGGCATGCGTATCGTCTGCGATCGAACCGCCCGGAAGAGGAGCGCCCCTTCATATGTCGCCTGCGAACACGAACTCGAGTCGCGTTCCTGACTCGCATCCTCGCGAGGTCATGAACGTGGCGGTGCTGGCGGAGTCCGAGCTCGGTTCGGAGGCGCAACGGGAACGCCGTAAGCGCATCCTGGACGCCACCATGGCCATCGCGTCGAAGGGCGGCTACGAGGCAGTTCAGATGCGTGCCGTGGCGGACCGCGCCGATGTGGCGGTTGGGACGTTGTATCGCTATTTCCCGTCGAAGGTGCATCTGCTGGTGTCGGCGCTGGGCCGGGAGTTCAGCCGCATCGACGCCAAAACCGACCGCTCCGCGGTTGCCGGCGGCACTCCGTTTCAGCGGCTGAACTTCATGGTTGGCAAGCTCAACCGGGCCATGCAGCGCAATCCGTTGCTCACCGAGGCGATGACGCGCGCCTACGTCTTCGCCGACGCGTCGGCGGCCAGTGAGGTCGACCACGTCGAGAAGCTCATCGACAGCATGTTCGCGCGCGCGATGAGCGACGGCGAACCGACCGAAGACCAGTACCACATCGCCCGGGTGATCTCGGACGTGTGGTTGTCGAACCTGCTCGCCTGGCTCACCCGGCGAGCCTCGGC
>JBEKNM010000163.1:0-8619 GCA_049522835.1 Mycobacterium sp. | reverse complement strand
TCCCGGCCAGGTTTGAATCCCGCCGCCCCCGCAGAACTACCTGGGGTCGGGTGGGGACGGAAGAGCGATTCAGGTCACAACTTAATCAACTTGTGACAAGGCGCACGAAAACTCCTGCATGGGGTAGCGGTCGGTACCGGTAAATTAGGGGTTAACACCGGCGTCGGTAAGGTGTCGTCACTGATGCCAACTAGCTAGCCGCGAGGCCAACGAGTTTTCGGTTATCGGCCGTTCACGCGCGAGAAATGCCCGACGGCCCAGAAGGGATCCTCGATGGGTGAACTCGGCAATCTGGCAGGAGCAAGCGGCGCGCAGTGGCTCGCCCGGCCGCCTCATGAGGAATTGCAACGCAAGCTACGTCCGCTGCTACCCTCCGACGATCCCTTCTGCCGGCCGCCGCCCGGCTATCAGCACGCCGCGCCCGGGACCGTGTTGCGCTCGCGTGACGTCGAGCTGGCGTTTCTGGGTCTGATTCCGCAGCCCGTCAAAGCCACCCAGCTGCTCTACCGGACGATGGACATGCACGGTGCGCCCGAGGCGACGGTGACCACGGTGATCGTCCCGGCAAACCTCGGTGCGGAGCAGAGCTGCCCACTGCTGTCGTATCAATGCGCGATCGATGCCATGTCGTCGCGCTGTTTTCCGTCCTATGCGCTACGGCGAAAGGCGAACGCCCTCGGGTCATTAGCTCAATTGGAGCTGTTACTGATCACCGCCGCCATCGCCGAAGGTTGGGCGGTCTCGGTACCCGACCACGAAGGGCGCCAAGGCCTGTGGGGCGCGCCGTACGAACCTGGCTACCGGGTTCTGGACGGGATCCGGGCCGCCCTGAGTTCAGAACGCATCGGTATATCCCCAGCGGCGCCGATCGGACTGTGGGGCTACTCCGGCGGTGGGTTGGCCAGCGCGTGGGCGGCCGAAACGTGTGCCGAATACGCACCTGAACTCGACATCGTCGGAGCGGTGCTGGGATCACCGGTCGGCGACCTCGGCCACACCTTCCGTCGACTCAACGGCGGCTTCCTTGCTGGTTTGCCCGCGTTAGTAGTGGCCGCACTCGCACATGCCTACCCAGACTTGGACCGCGTCATCAAGGAACACACCAATGACGAAGGGCGCGCCCTGCTGAGCGGGCTGGAGAAGATGACCACGGTCGGCGCGGTCTTCCGGATGGCAGGCAAAAACATGGGCGACTATCTCGACGAGCCCCTTGAGGACATCCTGTCGACACCAGAAGTCACCCATGTCTTCGACAGCATCAAGCTGGGTTCGGCAGTGCCGGCACCGCCGGTCTTGATCGTGCAGGCCGTGCACGACTACCTCATCGACGTGCACGATATCGACGAGCTGGCCGACGCCTATTCCGCCGGCGGTGCCGACGTCACCTACCACCGAGACGCGTTCAACGAACACATATGTCTGCACCCGCTGTCTGCCCCGATGACGCTTCGCTGGCTTACCGACCGGTTCGCCCGTCGCCCGCTGACCGACCATTTGATCAGGACCGCCTGGCCGACCATGTTCAACCCGATGACCTACGCCGGCATGGCGCGACTTGCCTTGATCGCGGCCAAGGTCATCACTGGCAGAAAGATTCATCACCGTCCGCTGTGACGGCTCTGAAATCCGTTATGACACCGAAGCTTCCGGCTCCACCGACAAGGCGTTCGGCGGCTGGTCAGCGGCCGGAAGAGCGCCCAGATCGTCGCGCGCACTGCCAGCGGCAATCAGCGCGTATACCAGCGCGGCGATGGCGGCCGGCCAGACAATAGTGGCCATCACCTGCAGTGGGCTCTGGGCGAAGAACACCGGTGGGGCTTGGATGACGTAAGCCAACTTATGGTCGGCCGACAGCGGTATTGCGTCGAAATTCAACGCGCCGTAGCGCAGCCGAACCAACGCTGCCCCCACCCCCGCCGCCGCCGCCGCGCCCGTCACCATGCCGATCGCGAGCCCGATGACCATCCCGGGCCCCCGGTGCTCACGCCACTGCCACACCAGTACCGCCGTTACGATCGCCACCAAACTCAACAGGCCCAACATCAGGCACGGCGCGTCGAAGAAGTGCTGGGATTCGTTGCCGAGGTAGTCATGCACCCGCTCACCTGTGTGAGTAATTGCCACCACGGCATGGATCGGTGGAGCGATCCAGGCCCACAGCCCACCGATGAACACACCAGTGACCGTCAGGCCCAGCACCACCGTGCCGAGTGCGCGTGACCGCGACCTGCGCGGGGCGCCAGCAAGCCGGAACGTCTCTGGCCCTACAGCGTCGGTCACCGCCGTGCCTCCATGTCGGCCGAGTCCACCTGTCCGTGCCGCGAGCATTTTGCCCGCCAGCCGTCGGGGCGAACCTGCACAACCATGCGGCGTCCGCATTCCGCACAAAACCGTGGCGGTTCAAGGCCTAGCCGGGCAGCCGTGGGCATCGCCGTGCCGGCCAATTCCCCGGTGTAGACGTTGTAGACGCCGGCACCGACCGGAACGCCTGGATCCCGCACCACAATGCTAGTTTCCGTCTCTTACAAGCTGGCGTTGAGCGCCTTGATCGGCATCTGGAGATCCTCGAGCAGTTCCAGGTCAGCTTCGGCTGGGCGGCCGAGGGTGGTCAGGTAGTTACCAACGATCACGGCGTTGATACCGCCCAAGATGCCCTGCTTGGCGCCGAGGTCGCCGAGCGTGATCTCCCGGCCACCGGCGAAGCGCAACATGGTGTGCGGCAGCGCCAGCCGGAAGGCGGCGACCGACTTCAGCGCTGCACTGGCCGGCATCACGTCCAGGTCGCCGAACGGCGTGCCGGGCCGCGGGTTGAGGAAGTTCAGCGGCACCTCATCGGGCCCGAGTTCGGCCAGGTCCGCGGCGAATTCCGCGCGCTGCTCCAGCGTCTCCCCCATGCCGAGGATGCCACCGCAGCACACCTCCATGCCGGCGTCACGCACCATCGACAACGTCTGCCAGCGCTCCTCCCAGGTGTGCGTGGTGACGACGTTGGCGAAAAACGAACGGGCCGTCTCGAGGTTGTGGTTATAGCGGTGCACGCCCATCGCCGAGAGCTGCTCCACCTGCTCGGCAGTCAGCATCCCTAACGAGCAGGCGATATTGATCTCGACTTCGTTGCGAATCGCCTCGATGCCGGCCGCAACCTGGGACATCAATCGCTTGTCGGGCCCGCGTACCGCGGCCACGATGCAGAACTCGGTGGCACCCGACTTGGCGGTCTGTTTGGCCGCCTCGACCAGGCTGGGAACATCCAGCCAGGCACTACGCACCGGCGAGGCGAAAAGCCCGGACTGGGAGCAGAAATGGCAATCCTCCGGGCAGCCACCGGTTTTCAGGCTGATGATGCCCTCGACCTCGACCTCAGGGCCGCACCAACGCATCCGAACGTCGTGGGCCAGCGCCAGCAGCTCCTCAAGACGGTCGTCGGGTAGCTGCAGCACCTGCAGCACCTGGTCCCGGCTCAATCCGGCACCGCGCTCCAACACCTGCTGGCGGGCTTCCCTCAATATGTCAGCCGAGATGTCGATGCTTTCGGTATCACCAAGACGATTAGATCGCCGAGTCGCCGCCTGAGTCACCCAGTACTCCCTTGTAATCCTTGCTTCTTCAAGCTCTCCCGCAGGCTCACCACGGCCTGGGATGAACGGTGTTCACGCTAGGGTAGCGGTGCGCACGTGCACAGACGTGATGCGGGCAAGTCGCGCCCGACAGATGAGGGCCCCGGGGTAGGCAGCTGCTGGCGACATACTGACACCTTCACCGGCTTGTACCTGCTGTTCGGCGGATGATCGACGGACAGCATCACCGTTGATCGAGATCCGGCGAGGTCCATTCGGGGGCCAGACCAAGGGCCTGCATCGTGCTCGCCAGGTGTACCTGCACCGCCTCACGAGCCCGTGGGAGATCGCCGTCACGCACCGCTTCGGCTATGCCGCGATGCTCATCGATGATGGTGGTCAGGCGCTGCGGATCTCGCAGTGCCGATTCGCCGATCATCCGCATCTGACGGTCCCGCAGCGTTGTGTAAAACCCGGCCAGGATCCAGTTACCCGCCGCCTCGACAGTGATGTTGTGGAAGGTGCGGTCGGAGTCGAGGAACTCCGGCAAACGTGCTGCGGCGGCGGCCTGACGCTGGCGTTCCAGCTGGGCCGAAAGCTGTTCGAACACCGCAGCGCACCCGGCCGGGCCACGCCCGATCACTGCGCGCGTCGCGAACTGTTCGAAAACCAGTCTGGCTTCCATGACCGCGCGGACTTCTTCGGGGGAAACCGGCACGACCAGGGCACCGCGCTGGGGATATAGCCGCAGCAGCCCTGCGGCCTCCAACTGTAAGAAGGCCTCGCGCACCGGGGTTCGCGACATCCCCAGCGCGGTTGCGACTTCACCTTCGCTGATCAATTCCCCGCCCGGAAATGCTCCGGTTAGAACCTTGGTCTTGACGTAGTCGAGCGCGCGGTCCTTCGCCCCACCCCGCCTACTGCCGGTTGCCTCCGTTGCCACGCCGGCCTCCCTTGCAGCTAAGTCGTATCTCAGAGTCGTATCAAAGGTATCCCTAACTCTTCGAAAAACCTGCTTGGCCGCGCAGCGCCTTGTCGAGTTGACGCTTAGATACAAGATAGATACTATTAAGACACCAATGGACCACTCGCTAGGGAGGCAGAAAATGTCCATATCGAATCAAGAACTAGCCGGGTTGGTGAACTTGGATCCAACGGTCCCGGCACCGATGGCCAATGTGGCCGAATACGGATTTGAGGGCCGGTTTGAAGACTGGGCGGATGACGCCCGCTATTTCGAGTACTCCAAGGCGGCCAACCCCATTGGCTCGGGCCACGTGCCGCAAGTGCCGCTCGTCCAGTTCGGCCCCGAGATCTACCAGGACCAACCGACTGGCGTGGTCCCGCTGGATCTGTCCCAGCAGCTGGGCATCAAGACCGGTGAGGCAACCAGCCCGGCGCTGTTGGCCAATTTCGTGCGCATCCGCGCAGGTGAGCAGATCGACACCTGCCCTAATGCCACGTCACAGCTGTACTACGTCCTCTATGGGCGGGGTTTTGCTGCGGTCGACGGCCGACTGATCCAGTGGGAAAAGGGTGACTTCTTGACCCTGCCCGCCGCGGCCCGCGCGGTGTTCTACGCCGACGCCGAGACAGCCATGTACTGGGTGCACGACGAGCCGTTGCTGCGCTATCTGGGCGCCGAAGCCACCCGGCCCATGTTCCGCGCCACCAAGTTCCGCCGCGCGGACGCGGTCGCCAAGCTCGAGGACATCGCGGCCCGTCCCGGTGCGAACGAGAAGAGTCGGGTCAGCGTTCTGCTGGCGAACGCCGAGGAGGAGCAAACGCTGACGATCACCCACGTGCTGTGGGCGATGTTCGGTGTGCTGCCCGCCGACCAAGAGCAGCGCCCGCACCGTCATCAATCTGTCGCACTCGACTTGATCCTGGACGCTCGGCCCGGCTGCTACACATTGCTGGGCACCCGCCTCGACGAGCGAGGCGAGATCGTCAACCCGACCCGGGTCGACTGGCAACCCGGTGGCGCCTTCACCACCCCTCCGGGCATGTGGCACGCGCACTACAACGAATCCGGAGCGCCGGCCCACCTGATCCCCGTCCAAGATGCCGGGCTGCAGACCTATCTGCGCAGTCTCGACATCCGCTTCACCCAGCGCCGAGACCTTGTTGCCGGCTGATCAGGTGTTCGACGCGCTTGTTGCCGTCCCAGCGGCGCAGGCCTGCGAAGCGGCCATCGATCTGCGATGGCCGCCCCGCAATGCGTAACGCCCGCCCGAGTTGGGCTCCCCCGACCCGGCGGGCCAACGTGACATGTGCGGTCCACTGACCGGGCAAGCTGTTGGCCATCGGCCCCGGCACCATATGCGGACGGCACAGCCGGTGCACCTCGGCGTGCAAGGTCAGTAGCTCGCTGGTCGGCACCACGAGCCGCGCGAACACCACGCTCGCCCGGCCGAACAGCACCGGCGCCCCAACCGCAGCGCCCAAGGGCAGCTGCCGGCTAACCGGAATCAGCAGCTCGTCGACCTCGGCGGCGATGCGTTCGGCAACAGCCAGCGTCACGTGCGGACGACTGGCCGGGGCCTGGCTCGGTATCCCGGCCTCGGCCAGGTCGTTCCAGATGCGACGGATCGCCTCTTCGGTGTCGCGGTCGAAAACCAGCTCGATCGAGTGCACCATCAGCGCACCAGTGTGGTTACCCAGTCGCGGTCGAACGCCGCGGCGCTCATGGCCGCGAAGTCTGCGGCGTCCATCGATCCGGCACCGGCGGGTAGCGCGGCGCGCACCGGACCCAGCCGCGCCAGCGCGGCCCGATTCGACACGGCTATCAAATCCGGCCGCTGTGGCAAACTGCCGATCACCAGGCCGCAGCATGGAATCCGATGTGTGCCAAGCGCTTCCAGAGTCAGTGCGGTGTGGTTGAGGGTGCCCAGTTCAACGGTGACGGCGACCAGCGCCGCCGCACCCAGCTCGGCGGCGAGGTCACGCAACGTGACTCCTGCGACGGCCAGTTCGACCAGCAACCCGCCAGCGCCTTCGACCAGGGTCAGCCGTCCCGGGCGGTCCAGGCCAGAGATGAAAGCCAGCAGCTGGTCGCGAGTCGGCAGGGCCATACCGGCCAGCTCAGCCGCGGCCGCCGGCGCCAGTGGCTGCGGATATCTCGCCAACCCGGCGAGCTGGGTCACCCCAGAGAGCCTGGCCACCTCGGCGAGGTCATCATCACCCTCGCCATTGCCGGCCTCAGTGCCGGTCTGAACGGGCTTGCACACCGCGACGTCGATGCCGGCCTGACGGGCGTGACACGCCAGCGCCGCAGTGACGACCGTTTTGCCGACTCCGGTCCCGGTACCCGTGACGACCAGGACGGTCAAGGGCGCGCCAGAAAAGGCCGAGCAGGCCCGGCAAGGACGTCGGTCAGCACTCGTCGGGCCGTTTCCAGCTCGGCGGCGTCCAGGGAGGCGCGCGCGGTGAGCCGCAGCCGCGATGTCCCGGCGGGCACGGTGGGCGGACGGAAGCACCCCACCCGCACGCCGGCATCCAGGCAGGCGGTCGCGGCGGCCAGCGCCACTTCGGGGTCACCCAGAATCACCGACACCACCGCCGACTGGGGCACCGCTGATCCAGATTGGCCGGCTTCTCCTCGCGCCGCTCTGCGGCCCGCATCGTCGCCGAGCGCCACATCACAGATCCCGGCCAATTCCCGCGCATGTCGCAGCACGGCATCCGGGCGCCACGGCTCGGCCCGCAGGACGCGCAACGCGGCCAGCGCGGCACCCACGGCCGCCGGCGCCAAGCCGGTGTCGAAGATGAACGGCCGGGCGGCGTCGATCAGGTGGGCACGCACCTGCGCAGACCCGAGAACCGCACCACCCTGGCTGCCTAGCGCCTTGGACAACGTCGTCGTCATCACCACATCGGGCGCACCCGCCAGCCCGAGCTCGTGGAGCAACCCCCGCCCCCCGCCGCGTACACCCAGGCCATGCGCCTCGTCCACGATGAGCAACGCCCGGTGGCGGCGGCACGCGTCGTGCAACTCACGGATGGGGGCCAGCACGCCGTCGGCGCTGAATACCGAGTCGGTGACGACGACGGCGCGCTCCTCGTCGCGTGATCCCAGCGTCGCGTCGACGGCGTCGACGTCGCGGTGCGGCGTCACCACTACCCGCGCTCGCGACAGCCGGCATGCATCGACCAGAGATGCGTGCGAATGAGCGTCGGACACCAGCAGCGAACCCGGCCCTGACAAGCCGACGACGGCGCCGAGGTTGGCCGTGTATCCCGAGGAGAACACCAGGCCCGCGGCAGCGCCGACGAACTCGGCGAGCTCGGACTCGAATTCCTGGTGCAGCTCGGTATCGCCGGTGACCAGCCGTGAACCCGTGGCACCGGCACCCCAGACCCGTAGCGCCGCAACACCACCGTCGATGACGTCGGGATGCTGTGACAGACCGAGGTAGTCGTTGGACGCCAGATCCAGTTCGACGGCAACCGGGGGACGCGGTCGCAGCGAGCGACGCAGACCGGCCTGCCGGCGCTCCCGCTCCACCGCCTCCAGCCAGGCCAGCGGTGACGTATCGATCGGCGTCTTCATCGACTTCGCACTTTCATCAACTCAGAGCCTACGAGAGCCGGCGCGGCGCGCGACCTCGACCATCGCGGAGGTGATCTGCGCGATCTCGTCACCCACCTTGACCGGAGGCTGCAAGCGCGGATCTGATACACCCGCGGCGCGGACAGGCCGGCCGCCTCGGCAAGCTTCTCGCCGGGGAATGGCGTGCTCGAAGCCCTCGCGGATGAGGCCGCCTGGCTCGTCGTCGGCAACATCGAATGCGCCGTGGCGGCGTTCGCGCACGTGTGGTTCGGCCTATCACCGGCCGCACACCCGACCACTATTGACCTCGACGTGCTGCTCGACGAACGCACGGTGGTAATGGCAAATGGAAATGGTGATGGTTTGCTGCGGGAAGGGCCAGCAACCCCAATATAGGTCCGTTTTCACCGGAATTAGGTGTACGACTACGGGGTGACCGGAAAAGGCGGCAAAGTCGACGGATTTCCATTAGCAAAGTTAAGCAAGTTTTCATTAGCGACGTTAAGTCAG
>JBEKNM010000162.1:0-8688 GCA_049522835.1 Mycobacterium sp. | reverse complement strand
GGTCATCTAGACCGCCCAGCAGAACCAGGTTGTCGTGGACCGTTCCCGGGACCAGCACAGGGCGCTGGGGCAGCCAGGATAACTGCCGCCACCACGGGCCTGCGTCCAGGTTGACGACGTCGACTCCGGCCACGGTGACTCGGCCTGATGAGGGCACGGTGAGTCCCGCGATTGCCTGCAGCGTGGTGCTCTTGCCGGCGCCATTTCGGCCGGTCAGCACCGTCACCCGACCGGGTCCGAGCACCGCGCTGAGATTGTGCGGCGAACGGCCGTCTCGGCCTGCCACACTGAGGTTTTCGAGGTGGATCTCCGCGCCACGCGCGGCTACCGTCTGGGTTCGCGCCGTGCCGGTGGTTGGCTCGCCGATGAGCGCGAACGCCTTGTCGGCAGCGGTCCTGCCGTCTTGGGCGGCATGGAATTCCGCACCTATGCGGCGTAGCGGCCAATAGACATCCGGCGCCAGCAGCAACACCGTCAACCCGGTGACCAGGCTCATCTCGCCGAACACCAGGCGAAGACCGATGCCGACCGCGACCAGTGCCACGCCCAGCGTGGCGAGCAATTCCAGCACTAGCGCCGACAGGAACGCGATCCGCAGCGTCGCCATCGCCGAGCGTCGATGGGCGGCAGCGAGTTCGGCTATGCGGTGTTCGGGGCCCGAGGCGCGGCCCAGCGCGCGCAGGGTGGGGATACCGGCGATCAGATCCAGCAGCCGTCCCTGCAAGGTCGTCATGGCGGCCAGTGCAGCCGCCGAACGGTCAGCTGTTGCCAGCCCGATCAGCACCATGAATACCGGAATCAGCGGCAGGGTGATCACGACGAGCACCATCGATTTCAGGTCGTAGAGCGCGATCACGGCAACGGTCGCCGGGGTCAGGATCGCGGCTAGCAGCAACGTGGGCAGATACCCGGTGAAGTAGGGACGCAAGCCGTCCAGGCCGTGGGTGACCACCACCGCGGCGGCGTCCCGCTGTGCGGCGAGTTCATTGGGCTGCCGGGCGGTCACCGCCGCCAGCACCTGGCCGTTGAGATCGGCGATAACCGCGCTGGCTCCCCGCTGGCCCAGGCGCGCCTGCAGCCAGTGCGTCACCGTACGGACAACCCACAGCGCCAATAGCATTGACAGCGGGACCAGCCAGCCGCGCAGGGTACGGGCCGAGGGATCGGTGATGACGCGCGCGACGACGCTCGCCAGCACGATCGCCGAGCCGATGGCGCATCCGGAGATCACCAGCCCGCAGCCCACAGCGGCGACCAGGTAGCGGCGTAACGCGGTCGATGTCCGCCACAGTCGGGGGTCCAGGGGAGCTCGGGAGTCCCGAGAAACTCTAGTGCTCAGGACGTGCGCCTCGCCAGACCGATCGGCGGTGGGATCCGCTCAGCTGAGATGCGTTGCCGGAAGACCCAATACGTCCACGCTTGGTACACGACCGTCAGAGGGGCAAAGAACGCCGTCACCCACGTCATGATCTTCAGGGTGTATGGCGTCGACGAGGCGTTGTAGATCGTCAGGCTCCATTGGCTGTTCAAAGTTGACGGCACCAGGTTCGGGTACAGCGAACCGAATAGCAAAACAACCACAGCCGCAACGACTAGCGCGGTGCACGCGAACGCCAAGCCGTCGGAGGCGCGCCGCCGCACCAATATCACCGCGGCGAGCTGCGCAACCACTGCCACCGTCAGCACCAGCCAGGTCCAGTCCTTGCCATGGGCCAATTGTGTCCAGAGGCCAAAGGCGGCAACCAGTCCCGTCACTGGCAGCGACAACCACGTCGCGAATCCGTACGCATCGTCGCGGATCGGGCCGGAGGTTTTCAGCGCGACGAACACCGCGCCGTAGAGCAAAAACAGCCCGGCGGTGGCTAAGCCACCCAATAGGGTGTACGCGTTGAGCACGTCGCCGATGGACAGGTGCACATGACCATTGGCGTCCACCGGGAGTCCGCGAACCAGAATGGCGAACGCCACGCCCCACAGCACCGCGGGTAACCAGGACCCGGTCGCAATGCCGAAATCGGCCCACGCCCGCCATTTCGTGTCGTCGATCTTGCCCCGCCATTCGATCGACACGGAGCGCACGATCATGCCGAACACGATTGCCAGCAGCGGCAGGTACAGCGTGGAGAACACCGTCGCATACCAGCCGGGAAAAGCGGCAAACATCCCTGCGCCGGCGGTGATCAGCCAGACCTCGTTGCCGTCCCACACCGGCCCGATGGTGTTGAGCGCCGCGCGCCGGTAGATCTCCCGGTCGCCCGAGCCGACACGCGCGAGTGGCTCCATCAACATGCCCACGCCGAAGTCGAACCCCTCCAGGATGAAGAAACCTAGGAACAGCGCCGCGATGACACCGAACCACAACTGTTGGAGTCCCACTGGTCAGGTCCTTTCCGGGTTCAGTAGACGTCAATAAGCGAAAGACAATGGCGCCACCTCATCATCGCCGGGTGCCGGAGGCGCAGCCGGTTCGGCGTCGTGTTCCAGTGGTCCTTCGACGACGTAGCGCTTGAGCAGCCAGAACCAGATGACCGCTAGCACCGCGTAGGCCAGAGTGAACGTCACCAGAGAGATGACGACCATGCCAGGAGCGTGGTCCGAGACGCCTTGGGCGACGGTCAGCCGAACCTGTTGGTCGCCGGTCGGGTTCGGTACGACGATCCACGGTTGACGGCCCATCTCGGTGAACACCCAGCCGGCGCTGTTGGCCAGAAACGGCGTGGGAATGGTCGCCAGCGCCAGCCAGGAGAACCACCGTTGATTGGGGGCCCGGCCGCCGCGGGTCAGCCACAGTGTGGCCAGCGCGAACAACACCGGAATCGCCATCAACCCGATCATCATGCGGAACGACCAGTACGTGACGAACAGGTTGGGCCGGTAGTCATTTGGCCCGAATTTGTGTTCGTAGTCGTGCTGGATGTTGCGCACACCCTGCAACGTCACATCGCTGAATCGGCTATCGGCGAGGAATGGCAGCACGTAGGGCACCTGGATTACGCGAGTCAAGTGGTCACAGTTGTTCTGCCTGCCGACCGTCAAGATGGAGAAGTCCGGATCTGTTTCGGTGTCGCACAGCGATTCCGCCGACGCCATTTTCATCGGCTGCTGCTTGAACATCAGTTTGCCTTGGTGGTCGCCAGTGAAGAACAGCCCCACACTGGCAATCAGGGCAACCCAACACCCCAGGATGGCCGCCGGGCGATACATGGTGCGGGCTTCTAGATCGGGGTTCTTCTGGGACCGGACCAGCCACCACGCGCTGACCGCGGCTACGAAAGTCCCCGCGGTCAGCAATGAACCAGCGACCGCGTGTGAAAACGCTGCGCGCGCAGTGTTATTGCTGAGTAGCGCCCCGATGCTGGTCAACTCGGCCCGTCGGGTCTCGGGGTTGTAGTGCGCGCCGACTGGGTGCTGCATGAAGGAGTTCGCCGTGATGATGAAGAACGCGGACGCATTGACCGCGATCGCCACGATCCAGATGCATGCCAGATGTACCAACCGAGGCAGCCGGCTCCAGCCGAAGATCCACAAACCGATGAAGGTGGACTCGAAGAAGAAGGCGGCCAGGCCTTCCATCGCCAGCGGGGCGCCGAAAATGTCGCCGACGAACCGCGAGTACTCGCTCCAATTCATGCCGAACTGGAATTCCTGCACGATCCCCGTCGCCACGCCGATGGCGAAGTTGATCAGGAACAACTTGCCGAAGAACTTGGTCAGCCGATACCAGGCGGTATTACCGCTGACCACCCACACCGTCTGCATGACGGCGACCAGGGGAGCCAGACCGATGGTGAGCGGCACGAAGATGAAGTGGTAGACGGTGGTGATACCGAACTGCCACCGTGAAATGTCGACGACATTCATCTGTCATCTCCGGAAGACTACGGGGCTGATTATCGCGCTACGACGTAGTGTAGTAGTCGTGATCGCCCAGCGCTACTGGCAATATTCGTCTCAGTGTTAGCGGTCGAGCGGTTGTGATGCCTTGCGAATGCCGAACGACGAGATGATTTCGAACACGCCGATGACGACGAACCAGATGCCGACCACAAGGGCCAGGGTGACGATCGAATCGAACGGCGACGCGATGACGACGATGCCGGCGAGCAGGCTGATCACGCCGACGAAAATCGACCATGCCCGTCCTGGCAGCTGCGGGTCACTGATGGCGGAAACGGTTGTGGCGACACCACGGAAGATGAAGCCGACGCCGATCCAGATGGCCAGCAACAGAACTGCGTATCCCTGACCGAAATGACGGAACGCCAGGACGGCCAGGATCAGGGACGCTGCCCCGCTGATGAACAACAGAATTCGGCTCCCCGCCGAAACGTGCAGGCTGAAGGCGAACACGACCTGGGCAATGCCGGTGATCAGGAGATAGACGCCGAAGGCGAGGGCGGCAGTCAGGATAGATATTCCCGGCCACGCCAGCACAACGCTGCCAACGATCAGCGACAGAATTCCCGATACCAGCGTGGATTTCCACAGATGCGGCAACATGCTTGGGACAGGAGTGGTTGTCATGGCCGCAGTGTGGCACAAACGCCTGTTGGGGTATAGGGATTGGTTCAGACGTGGGCCGTGCGTGATCGCCGGGTAAGCAGGTTCCTGGATTCGTCGACCGCAGCCTTGCGACCGATGAGATACCACGTGCGCATCAGCCCTTTGCCTTTCACCTCGATGTGGCCGCGCTCCTGCAGCACGAAGTCGTCCTTGAGGCGCTCGTAGACCGCCTCGGGCACTTGAATGCGCCCCACCGAGTCGGTGGATTCCATCCGCGACGCGATGTTGACCGCGTCGCCCCAAACGTCGTAGAAGAACCGGCGCGAACCCACCACACCCGCGACGACCGGGCCGCTGGCCAGGCCCACCCGCAGCGGTACCGGCTGGCCGTGCGGATCCTTCAGTCCGGCAGCAGCATCGGCCATTTCCAGGGCAAAGTCCGCCAGCGCCTGGACGTGGTCGGGCCGCGGCCGTGGAACGCCGCTGACCACCATGTAGGAGTCGCCACTGACCTTGATCTTCTCGAGCCCGTACTTGTCGACCAGCGCGTCGAAAGCGCCGTATAGGCGGTCGAGGAACAGCACCAGGTCGCATGGCGCGGTGCCGCTGGCTCGCTCGGTGAAATCGACGATGTCGGCGAACAGAACCGAGGCCTCGTCGTACGCGTCGGCGATGACGTTATGGTCGGGCTCTTTGAGTCGGTCGGCGATGCTGGCCGGCAACATATTCGCCAGCAGCGCCTCGGAGCGCTCGTACTCGGCTTCCATGACCGCCTCGGCGCGGGCGGTATCACGCAGCGCGAACCACACTGTCACCACCACCATCAAGCAGGCAGAGAAGGTTGAGACGATAAAGCTCAGCGACAGAGCCATGGACGACTCAATCCCGGTCGAGCGCGGGACCAGGAACTGCAAGGCGACCACCAGCCCGGCGCCGGTGATTGCCAGCAGTATTGCCAACTGAATGCGTTCGATGCCGAGTTGCAGTACCACCAGGCTGGCGCTTGTCACCAGGAAGTACTGCACGCCTGAGCCGGTGCCCACGTCCGAGCAGATGAAGAAGATCACTGTATACGCGGTGATGATAAAGGTAAGTGGTGCAACCAGTTCCCCGAACCGATGCAGTAACGGGACTGTCGAGAAGATCATCGCGGCGGCGAAGGTGATCATCTCGGTCTGCCAGACCGGGGGTCCGGGCCAAAAGCCGAGAATTGCGAAACACGCGGAAACCATCACGGCCATGACGGCGGTGATGTTGAGCACCCGAACGCGACGCGCGTAGCTGTCGGCGTAGTGCTCAGTGCGGGCGTGGTTTTTGGCCCGTACGGCCCCTACACAGTCCGGGCGCGTCGACGAACCACCGTCTCGTATGGGTGGGGCACCGCATTTATTAGCCGCCACGATTCAAGCGTACCGCGAACTCAGTGTTGACCCAGTGCGGCGATTGATGTACATGTCTTCGCAGGGTGCCCCCGGTGGGATCCAAACCCATTTCAAAGGTGCTGGTCAAGCGTCCGCAGCCGCCCTGGCCTTCCCAGACGGCATAACCGCATATCACGCAGATAACCCCAGGATTAGGAAGATTGTGGCCACCGTGTGGCCACGGCGCCAAGGGCTGCCAGGCACGCATACCCTGTGGTCAGCCGGGTGGCGCAGCTCGGGGCAGGACGAGCATGGCGGCCGGTGACGTGGTGTGCCAGGTCTCGCCGGCTCAGTCCTCGGTGTGTCCGACGTCCTCGGTGTGTCCGACCAGGTCGTGCTCGTTGTGAACGCAGACCCGTTGCGCGCACCGTCTCCGCTGTAGAGCGGGTCGACTGACCGCTGCTCCACCCGACCGCTCAAGCAACTGAGTAGTAGAACTCTGGCGGTCGGTGGCCGGCGAGACTCTCACCGGCCACGCCGATCCGCGGAATGGCAGTGTGAGCCGGATTAGGTATGTGCGGGGCTAGGCGGCGCACCCGGCGCCGGGCTTGGGTTCGGTGCGCCAGGCGCCGAGCCTTCCGACATGTTCGACGTCCAGATCAGAATGTCTTGCGTCAGGTCGTTGTAGACCACGCCATTCGGCGGTGCGCCGGTCACATCGAAGTAGAGCGTGCCGGTCGATTCGCTGCCCTGCGGGATGGGAGCCGGGTTAAGGCTGCCCGGGGCCTGAACCTTGTCGAGCACCCGGTAGTTCTGACCGTTGGGCCCGCGGGCGATGAAGTCGTTAACCATGGGAGTAACCAACCCGCCATCCGACCTGGCGGTGACGTCCACCTGGTAGAGCGTGCCTTTCGGCGTGTACCCGGGAATCACCGCATCGCTGGGTCGCAGGTTGTTCACGGTGTAATTCGTGACCAACGCTCCGTCAATGAGTGGTTCGCTGGCACCGAATGGCTGGATGTTGGGCGGCGCAGCTAATGCGGTCGCTGCGGTGAAGATGCCTGCCGCGGCTATTCCCCCAGCAGCGATACCACTCTTTACAGCGGTCCTACTGACTTTCATGCTCAATTCCTTTCGTTTCAAGCAGTCGCACCCTCGACAGAAGGCGGCTACCACTGCCACGCCGTATAACCTTTTCGTTGGGATGCTAAACGCGGATAAACCCAAATTGCCGCCCAGCGGGCCTCGCTACCACCGCGAACGTCCGACATTATTTTTGTGCCGCTTTGTGCTGCAGCACCTTTCGCACCACAGGATTAACATCGGCATCAGTACCTCCACTGCCTAACCCACATCACGCCAATCCAACGATTAACTCTCGTCGTCAATCAAAACGGCACGGTGTCGGTGATCAACCCCGCCAATAACACCGTCATCGCCACCATCACCGTCGGCAGCGGCCCGGCAGGGGTGGCGGTCAACCCCACCGGCACCGACGTCTTCGTCACCAACCTTGACGGCAACACGGTGTCGGTGATCAACCCCGCCACCAACTCCGTCGTCGCCAACCTCACCGTCGGCGCCGGACCGTTCGGGGCGGCGGTCAGCCCCACCACCGGCGACGTCTTCGTCACCGAAACCAGCAGCAACGTGTCGGTGATTAGCTAAGGGCTCGTCCCTGATTAATTGGGGGTGGGCGTGTCGCTGGGTTGAGCCGGTGTTCTGAGCTGCCGGTGTGGATTCCTAGCTGGACCCGTAGTCGAGCATCGGCTCGGAAGACGTAGGTCCATCGGGCGGTGCGATGGTGGACACAGCGACGGAATGACCTATCTCAACGTGTCCGTACTGCTCGGCCCGTCGCTGCCACCAGGCGGCGGGCGAGCTGGCTATTCTGCCGGGGTGAACTGGCTCAGGTCGTAGATGCCAAGGCTTTTTTCGATATCGGCGACTGTATCGACGATCCCCTGAAAGCCGGCCTGGCCGAACCGCCGGTGCTCCTCATCTTCGAAGGTCTCAGCCAGGTCGCGAAACTCCTTAGCGGGCACCACGTCACGCAACGCCGGGAAAACGACGGTATCTTCGCGTGCCTCGTGCGGCTCGTACATCCGGATGAAGGCCAGCATGTCTCGCAGTAGGGATTGTCGCGCAGGCTGATTGAGTGCGGCGGCTCCCGTGGTGGCAGCGAGGACCCGGTCCGTCAGCACGCGGCCGCGCTGGTGCTGGGTGCGCAACACGGTGGTGATGTCGGTGAGTTTGCCTGCCTGTTCGAGCTTGGGGAAGACGTATTGTTCTTCGAGGTGTTCGTGGTAGTCCTCGATAAAACTTCGAATAATCCCGGCGCCCGAATTGACTGCTTGAGCCGGATCCTGCTCGCCGGCCTGGACGCGGCGGATCCCTTCTCGATAGATCAGCAAGACGCGCTTGAGCACTCCATGCTCGCGCATCAAGTCCTCGGGTGGAGTAACCGGCACCTCCTGTGCTGAAGGTGCGCCAAGCTGATTGGGGCTGGGCTTGGGTGGCGAGCTGCCACATGCCGATAGGGCGATCACACCGGCTCCGGATATTGAGATCCCGAGAAGGTGACGCCGGCCCACGGCCGGTGGCATCTGTTCTTTGACCTCCTCCCGGTCCTGAAGGGCTGGGATTCTGACTGGGCCGCTCACGCGACCCAACCTTGGTTCTCACTTTCGTGAGCACACCTTGCGGTGCCCACATCTTGCGGTGTGGCCCCCGGTCCGGGGGTAGGCGCGGGTCTAGCCCGGGCCAAGACTATGTGAGCAGCGTTATGGTCCGCATGGTCGCCGTGGCCACACGCGAGGCAACG
>JBEKNM010000161.1:0-8728 GCA_049522835.1 Mycobacterium sp. | reverse complement strand
TGCTCTTCATCCTGTCGCGGGCGGCCAACCCCGACGGTGATGTGCTTTGGAAACCAGGAGGGCAGCCCGGCGGCGGCGCATAAGCACGGCGAGCAGACACAGAATCGCACGATTTCGCGCGATGCTATGCGATTCTGCGTCTGCTCGCGGAGTCTGCCGGTCACACGCTGCGACGACGTGCGCGTGGCGAGGGTCGAGACTCCAGCCACGATAGAAACGCGGTCAATGCGCCCTGGTCGAGCGCGATCTCGTAACCCGACCTGCGGTCCCCGATGGTGTCGCGCAGCTCCAGTACGACGATCGCGTCGGTCATGATGTCGAATTCGTCGCCACGTGGAGCGCGCCGGGCCAGGATCTCCACACCCCGTCGGCTAAGCCGACGATCCGGCCAAAGACGCAGACTGGACAGCCGATAGAACGCGGCTTCACCACCGCGGTAGCGGATCACGCCGTGGCGCCAACCGTGACCTCCGACCGCCGGAATGTCCCGCATGATCCCCGCCGTGCCGCCCTGCCGGAGTTTCCACAGCCGATAACTCAGGGCGAGAACAGCCGCCCCCAACACGACGATGAGCACGACCATGCCAACCATGGCCGCGCTCATCGGCGGTTAGACGATCGCGCCGATGGCGCGCAATCTGGCTCGTCCCCTGGCGGCGATACGGGGGTCGTCGGACTCAGAATCCTCTTTGGCGGCGCTCTCGTCGATCTCGGACTCGAACTCGGCAGATTCGGCGAGAATCCCGACTCGCTCCTCGGTCACCGCCAAAAAGCCGCCGTCCACTGCGATCCGCAGATCGTCTTCGCCTTCCCGTTCGACGCGCACCATGGCGTCGTCGACCAATTGGGCCACCAACGGGATATGGCGGGGCAGGATGCCGATCTCGCCGACGGTGGTGCGGGTGAACAGGAACGTCGCCTCGCCCGACCAGATCTCTCGGTCAACGGCGACGATCACAACATTCAATTCTGCCATACCACACCACCTTTCGACTCAGCCGGATGCTAGAGCTTGGCGCCAAAGCTCTCGGCCTTCTTGGCCAAGTCGTCCAGGCCGCCGATCAAGAAGAAGGCCTGCTCCGGCACGTGGTCGAACTCGCCCTTGCACACGCGGTCGAACGCCTCGACGGTTTCTTTAAGCGGAACCGTCGAACCCGGTTGGCCGGTGAACTGCTCAGCTGCCATCATGTTCTGCGACAAGAACCGCTCGATGCGCCGGGCGCGGTTGACCAACTGCTTGTCCTCTTCCGACAGCTCGTCGATACCGAGAATCGCAATGATGTCCTGAAGGTCTTTGTAGCGCTGCAGGATGCGGATGACTTCCTGCGCCACCCGGTAGTGCTCGTCCCCGACGACGCCGGGGTCCAGGATGGTCGAGCTAGACGCCAGCGGGTCTACCGCGGGGAAGATGCCTTTGGAGAACACCGAACGCGACAGCTCCGTGGTGGCGTCCAGGTGCGCGAACGTCGTTGCCGGCGCCGGGTCGGTGTAGTCGTCTGCGGGCACATAAACCGCTTGCATCGAGGTAATCGACCGACCCCGCGTTGAGGTGATGCGCTCCTGTAGCTGACCCATCTCGTCGGCCAGCGTGGGCTGATAGCCCACCGCCGACGGCATGCGGCCGAGCAGCGTCGACACCTCCGATCCGGCCTGGGTGAACCGGAAGATGTTGTCGATGAACAGCAGCACGTCCTGGCCGGCCTCGTCACGGAACCACTCCGCCATCGTCAACGCGGACAGCCCGACCCGCATACGGGTGCCGGGCGGCTCATCCATCTGACCGAACACCAGCGCGGTGTCTTTGAGCACGTCCGCTTCCTGAAGCTCGACCCACAGGTCGTTGCCCTCGCGGGTACGCTCCCCCACACCAGCGAACACCGAAGTGCCGCCGAAGTTACGGGCGATGCGGTTGATCATCTCCTGAATCAGCACCGTCTTGCCCACCCCGGCGCCACCGAACAGTGCGATCTTGCCGCCACGTACGTACGGAGTAAGCAGGTCCACAACCTTCAGGCCGGTCTCGAGCATCTCGGTGCGAGGCTCGAGCTCTTCGAAGGGCGGCGGCTTGCGGTGAATCGACCAGTGCTCGAAGTCTTCTCCGTATCCTGGCTTGTCCAGGCAGTGTCCGAGCGCGTCGAAGACGTGGCCCTTGACGTCCTCGCCGACCGGCACCGAGATCGGCTTACCGGTGTTGGTGACCTCAACCCCGCGCACCAGACCGTCGGTGGGCTGCATCGAGATGGTGCGCACCAAGTTGTCGCCCAGGTGCTGCGCAACCTCCAGCGTGAGGGTCTTCGCGAGCTCCTCGAATGTGATCTCGGCGTTCAGCGCGTTGAACAGCTCCGGGACGGACCCCCGCGGGAACTCGACGTCGACGACTGGCCCGGTGATCCGCACCACGCGGCCGGTGGTGTCGCCGTTTGTCGACTTTTCGGTCTTTTCCGTTGTTTCAGTAGCAGCAGCCATAATTTTCTCGCTTCCTTGTGGTGCTACCTAGCGGGCGTCGGCGAGCGCATTTGCGCCACCGACGATTTCGCTAATCTCCTGGGTGATCTGGGCCTGCCGCTCGCGGTTTGCCTCCAGCGTCAGGGCCTTGATGAGGTCGTCGGCGTTGTCGGTCGCCGACTTCATTGCCCGTTGCCGCGATGCCAGCTCCGATGCCGCGGATTCGAGCATCGCCGCGTACACCCGGGTGGTCAGGTACCGCGGCAACAGCGACTCGAAGAGCGTTGTCGGATCCGGCTCGAACGAGTAGAGAGTGCGCGTCTCGTCGTCGTCCTCGACGTATTCCACGACCATCGGTGCCATCCGGCGGGCCACCGTGGACTGCGACAGCATCGACTTGAACTCCGTGTACACGATGTGCAACTCGTCAACGCCCTGGCCGTTGTCCGACTGCTGATCCTCACTGTTCTCACCGCTGCCGGCCATGAACGCATCGACAAGGGTCGAACCGATCTCGGCGGCGTCCTCGTAGCGGGGCTGCTCGGAGAAGCCGGTCCACGATTTGGTGATGTCCCAGTTGCGGAAAGTGTAGTAATTCAACGCTTTACGGCCCACCACGTACAGGACTGGCTCCTTGCCTTCCTTCCGCAGCAGGGAAAACAGCTCTTCGGCGCGGCGGAAGACGCCGGCGTTGTAGGCGCCGCACAGACCACGATCGGACGATACCACCAACACACCGGCTCGCTTTGGTTCCTCGCGCTCGACGAGCAACGGATGGTCCAGAGCGGCCTCGCTGGCCAGGGTCGTGAGCATCCAGATGATCCCGGTCGCATACGGGCGGGCGGACTGCAGCCGAGCCTGTGCCTTGGTGATACGCGACGCCGCGATCAGCTCCTGGGCTTTGGTGATCTTTTTGATCGAGCCGGCGGAGCGGATCCGTCCACGCAATTCGCGAAGTGTGGCTGCCATTGTGTGTTACTTCTTCTTCTTCTCTTCCGGCGCCGGCTTTTTCACCTTTACCGATTCCTTGCCCAACTCCTTCTCGTCGAGCGGTTCGGCGTGCTCGTCGGGCACCACCGATCCACCACCCGTGGCCGCGAAGCCTTTCTTGAAGTTCTTGATGACCTCGGTAAGCGCGTCCGCGGCTTCGTCGCTGAGCTTCAGGCTCTCGCGGATCCCGGTCAGGATTTTTTCCTCGGATGCCCGGATGTGATCCAGCAGTTCGGTTTCGAACCGTCTTACGTCTTCAACGGGGACAGAGTCCAGGTGGCCGCCGGTGCCCAGGAACATCGAGACCACTTGCTCCTCGACCGGCATGGGCTGGGATTGCGGCTGCTTGAGTAGCTCGACCAGCCGCGCCCCGCGATCCAACTGCGCCTTCGATGTGGCGTCCAAATCAGAAGCAAAGGCGGCGAAGGCTTCTAATTCGCGGTACTGCGACAGGTCCAAGCGAAGACTTCCTGCCACCTCTTTCATAGCCTTGATCTGCGCGGCGCCGCCGACCCGGGACACTGAGACACCGACGTTGATGGCCGGCCGGACACCCTGGTTGAACAGGTCGGTCTCCAGGAAGCACTGCCCGTCGGTGATCGAGATGACGTTGGTCGGGATGTAGGCCGAGATGTCGTTGGCCTTGGTCTCGATGACCGGCAAACCGGTCATCGAGCCGCCACCGAGCTCGTCGGAAAGTTTGGCGCAGCGCTCGAGTAGACGTGAGTGCAGGTAGAACACGTCGCCGGGATAGGCTTCGCGGCCGGGTGGGCGCCGCAGCAGCAGCGAGATCGCGCGATACGCCTCGGCCTGCTTGGTCAGGTCGTCGAAGACGATCAGCACGTGCTTGCCGTCGTACATCCAATGCTGAGCAATAGCCGAACCAGTGTACGGCGCAAGCCATTTGAAGCCGGCAGAATCCGACGCCGGCGCCGCGATGATGGTCGTGTAGTCCATCGCGCCGCCTTCCTCAAGCGTGCGGCGGACGGAGGCGATCGTGGTGCCCTTCTGCCCGATGGCCACGTATACGCAGCGCACCTGTTTCCGGGTATCGCCGGTCTCCCAGTTCTTGCGCTGGTTGAGGATGGTGTCGACGCACACCGAAGTCTTGCCGGTCTTACGGTCGCCGATGATCAGCTGGCGCTGGCCGCGGCCGATCGGGGTCATTGCGTCGATGGCCTTGATCCCGGTCTGCAGCGGCTCTTTCACACCTTGCCGGTGCACCACCGACGGCGCCTGGATCTCCAGTGCGCGCCGCGTCTCCGCCTCGATGTCTCCGCGCCCGTCGATCGGCTGGCCGAGTGGATTGACCACCCGGCCCAAAAACGCGTCGCCGACGGGTACCGACAGAACTTCGCCGGTGCGCTTGACCTGCTGGCCTTCTGCGATGGTCTCGAAATCGCCCAGGATCACCACGCCGACACTGTGCTCGTCGAGGTTGAGTGCGACGCCGAGGACTCCACCCGGGAACTCGAGCAGCTCCTGGGTCATCACCGACGGCAGTCCTTCGACGTGCGCGATACCGTCCCCGCTGTCGACGACGGTACCGACCTCTTCGCGGGAGGTGTCGGAGGTAAAGGAATCTACGTACTCTGCGATCGCGCCCTGAATGTCATCAGCGGAGATTGTCAACTCGGCCATGGCTTTTCGTCTTCCTATTTGATTTCGTCTTTCACGTGCTCATTAGTTCGTGTTCAGTCGGGCAACTGAGCCTTCGCCGCGATCAGACGAGACGAGAGTGTACCGTCGATCACCTCGTCACCTACAGCGATTAACAGCCCGCCCAACAGTGCCGCGTCGATCTGCAGCTGCACCGTCACCGGATGACCATAGATGCGGCTGAGTACCTCGGTGAGACGGGTGGCCTGGGCAGCACTGAGCTCGGCCGCCGCACTGACTTGGGCGACGACTTCGCCGCGGCGAGCCACCGCAACCTCGGCCAAGAACAGCACGGCCTCCTCGGCGGGCTGACCTCTCAGCAGCTCGACAGTCTGGGACAGCAGTGCGACCGCGATCGGGTTGACGCCGCTGCTTGCGGCGTCAAGCACATTGCGCAGCAATCCAACACGTCCTTCGACCGGAACGGCGTAGTCGCCCAACAGGATGGCAAGTCGCGGCTGTGCGTCGAGAATGCGGGAAAACCGGAACAACTGGTCTTCGACCTCATCGACCTGGTCGTCACGTTCAGCGACTTCCAACAACGCTTGCCGCGAAACATGTTCGATGGCATCGACCAGATCGGAGTTGGCCGACCAACGCTCCGAGACGGCTGTCCGCAGCACGTCGAGGGTGGCGTCGCCGACTTGGCCCGATAGCAGCCGCTCGATCAACCGGGCCCTGGGCGCCGCGTCTTCGGCGGGCATGGTGAGATACCGGGTGACCACGATTTCGCGGTCCAGCATTTTGGCCACCGACACCAGCTCGCCGGAGAGAGTGGACAGTCCTTTTTGGTCGAGGTCCTTGGCTAGGACGCCGAACCGGTCCGACAGGTTGCCCAGCGACCACCGGCTGGCGGAGCGCATCTTTGCCAGTAGCGGATACTGAACGTCAGCCGCCGCCGGCGCCATTGCTTCGAGTTCGTCCAGGAAACGATCGACGGTGGCCGATTGCTGTGCCGCATCAGACACGTAGTTGCGCACCAATTCCCTTGCCTGGCGCACAGATTCGTGGCCGAGCTCCAGGCGAAGCTGACGAGTCAGCTGTGCACGCAGCAGCTCTGCCTGACGGTCACCTTGTACTTTCACGCGTTCCGCATCTACACCGGCCTGGGCGTGCAATTGCTCCGTTATGCGTTCGGCGTCTGACCGCGCTTCTTCGACGACCTGTTCCGCCTCCGACTTGGCGGCTTCAACAGCCTTGCTGTGGGCCGTAGTCGACTCGGTCAACCGATCGGCGGCGGCGTCCGCGTCATCCAACTGTTGACGCACCGCCTTTTGCCGATTGGCCATCAAACCGCGCACCGGCGGCACCACATAACGCACCACCAAAAACACGATGGCCGCGAACCCGAGCAGCTGTCCGATGAATGTTGACATTGGTCGTTACTTCGTCGCAGCGGAGGTAGCGACGTCGACGCCCAGGATTCGACTGGCCAGGGTGGCCGACATCGTCCCCACATTGGAGCGCAGATCCAGTTCCACGGCGTCCCTCTCCCGCTTCAATTGCTCGGCGGCCAGTTGCAACGTAGACATGACCTGCTGCTCGGCCTGGGCGCGCGCGTCTTCGACGACCTTACGACCCTCCGCCCGGGCATTGTCGCGCAGCGACGACGCCTGGACTCGGCCTTCCTTCATCGCCTCTTCGTAATCGGCCTGGGCGGCTTCGAACTGCTCGGCCGACTTCTTGTTGTCGGCGGCGGTCTTGGCGACCATGGCGTCGCGTTCCCGCAACACCCTCAAGACCGGCGGCACAACGAAAACGCCGATAACGCCGAGCACAACAAGGAAGATGGCCAGCACGAAGAAAAAGGTGCCGTTGGGAACGAGGAAGTTGCTGGTCTTGCCTCCCTCTGCTGCCTGGCTGGCGGCCAGAACAATAGGTTTCACTTCACGCACCACAACCCGTCACAACCGAATTACGTGACGGGGGTGGCGAAGACGAACAACGCCATGAACGCCAGGTTGATGAAGTAGGCCGCCTCGACCAGGCCGACGGTGATGAAGAACGGTGTGAACAAGCGGCCCTGCGCCTCAGGTTGCCGGGCGATACCCGAGACCAGCGCGTTGCCTGCTATGCCGTCACCGATACCGGCGCCGATTGCGCCGCCGCCCATAATGAGTCCACCGCCAATAAGTGCACCCTGGGCGATCATGGGATCCATACTTATCCTCCTACTATCTGGTAGCTATCGGGCTTCTGTAATGGTGCGTGGGTCGGGCCAATTCGTGGCCTTTTCAGTCATGATGGTCCTCCATCTCCATCGCCTGGCTGAAGTACAAGATGGTCAGGATCGAGAAGATGAACGCCTGGATCGCGCCGACGAACAAATCGAACGATTTCCAGATCGCGTTGGGCAGCCACATGATGTATGGCGGGAAGAGCGCGATCAGCGCCACCAGGATGCCGCCGGCGAAGATGTTGCCGAAAAGTCGGAGTGACAACGAGATCGGCTTGGCGAGTTCTTCGACCAGGTTGATCGGCGCCAGGAACGCGACGTGCCCCTTGAGCACCGCGAGCGGGTGTCCGACGATGCCGCGGCGCCAGATCCCGGCGACGTGGTAACAGACGAACACGAAAAGAGCCAGCGCCAGCACGTAATTGATGTCCGCCGCCGGCGAATTGAGAAGCTCGGTGGTGTGCCCACTTGCATTGGTGTATTGCAGCGGGAGCACCGACAGCCAGTTGGAGATCAGGATGAACACGAAGATCGTGACCGCCAGCGGCAGCACGAACGGGGCGATCCGCATGCCGATGGCGCTCTCGATTTGGCTACGCATCTGTATGGTGATGGCTTCCCAGAACAGTTGGACTCCACCGGGCACGCCCGTCGACGTGACCTTGGCGCGCAGGAAGAAGGCCAGCGCAAGCACAAGCGCCGCGGCGATCGCAGTCGACAGCACCGTGTCGGTGTTGACGGTCAACCCCAGCCACGTGGCCGTATGGTGCTCGCCGACCTCGATTTGAGCATCGGCCAGGATCGTCTCAGTCATCGCTGGTTTCGCTCCTTTCCGATCCCGTGCCTACTTGGCTGCTGGAGTCCGCGGAGTGGCCGGCCGAAGAATAAGAGTCCGTCGGCTCCCCGGTTCCGGTCCGCAACTTCTTCCAGACCGGCAGCGCGGTCGATAACACCAGTAGCACCTGGAATAGTGCCAGCCCGAATACCACGCCCAAGCCAGCAGGCCGGAAGACATAAGCGATAACCAGCCCGACGATGGTGATGATCGCCAGCCGTGACGCCGAATTGAGTGCCATCGAGCTCTTCAGCGGATGGTCTTTTGCAGTGATCAGCGCAACCGAACGACGCACCAGAAGGGCGTTGAGCAAACCCAGTAGCAACCCGACACCAAAGAACACCCCAGCCATGAGATGACCGGAGAATCCGGCGATCAAGATCGCCACCGCAGTCAGCGCAACGCTGATCACAAAGAGCCGAACCGGACGGAAAGCAACAGAGGGAAACACCAACGGCGCATCCTGCGCTGGTGTCGTCACTGCAGCACCTCAATCCCGGGTTGATCGAGCGGGACCCACCGATCCGACCGATCGGTGGCCCGCAGAGCGTATCGCAGTGGTCGCGCTGGAATCACCCAAGGGGTAGCTCCCTATGTCGGTCGTGAACCGGCGCGATCGGATT
>JBEKNM010000160.1:0-8729 GCA_049522835.1 Mycobacterium sp. | reverse complement strand
TCGATATCGCCTCCCGGGTACCTGAGGTTGGCGGTGTCGTCGGTGTCGGCCACGAGAACCCCTTTGCGCTCTGGCTGTTATCTCGGCGCGCACGGTGCGCGTACAGCTGAAGGTAGTCGTTGTCACGGCGGAACGCCTGCCCGGGGTCGAGTCTGAGACCAAGTTGACGGCGGCGCGTTCCGCACCGGCGAACGCCGGGCTGCGACGGCTGACCTTGCTAGGGTGCCCGCCCGCACCACCGTTCCGAGAACTAGAATATGAATGCCCGACCAGCGCGTGAGCCCGCGTTTCCTCAGGTCGCCCGAAGCGTCGCTAAGGTACCCCAATGCTCAGCCGTGACGAGATTGACGCCCTGTTTTCCTCGAGCCTGCCCGATCCCGGGAACTGGGAGGCGCGCTACCCGCCGCGCGAGCTACCGCCGGACGCTATGGTCACGCGCTTCTGTCCCAGCCCCACCGGGTTCGCGCACCTGGGCGGCATGTACGTGGCGATGCTGGACAAGGACTTGGCGACGCACTCCGGCGGAAGCTACTTCGTCCGGATCGAGGACACTGACCAAGCCCGCACCGTCGAGGGCGCGATCGCCCAGTTCGCCATCGCATTCGACTACTTCGGGGTCACCTCGCAGGAAACCGATGAGAACGGGGCGTACGGGCCCTACACGCAGTCTCAGCGGGCAGACATCTACCTGACGTATGTGCGCGAGTTCCTCCGCGACGGCCGGGCATACCTGTGTTTCGCGACGAAAGAGGAACTGGCCGCGGCAACCGATCAACAGCGCGCGGCGAAGGTTCCAACCGGGTACTACGGTCGCTGGGCGATCTGGCGCGACGCCCCCGACGAGCAGGTGCGGCAGCGGCTGGCCGAGGGCCAGCCGTACGTCGCACGTTTCCGCTCGCCCGGAAAGCCCGGCCGAATCAGCTACACCGACCTGGTCCGCGGCACGATCAAGGCCGACGCCAACCGCAACGACGTCGTCATCCTGAAGAGTTCAGACAGTCCGCTGCGGCTGCCTACCTACCACTTCGCCCATGTCATAGACGACCACCTGATGCGGGTGACTCACGTCATCCGCGGTGATGAGTGGATCTCCTCGGTGCCAGTGCATCTGCAGCTATTTGATGCCGCGGGCTTCGAGCCCATTCCCTATGCGCACATCGCGCCGCTGCTGAAGACCGAGGGCGGCGGAAAACGCAAGCTCTCCAAGCGCAAAGACCCCGAGGCGTCCGTCGAGTTCTACATCAGTGCGGGCTACCCGGCGCCAAGTGTGCTGTATTACCTGCGCGGCCTGCTCAACGGGCGCCTCGCCGAGATGCCGCTGGAAGAGGCGCTGCGCGCGCCGCTACGACTCTCGGAATGCGGAGTGTCGGGTGCGCTGGTCGACCTGGTCAAGCTCAACGACATCTCGGCCAACTACGTCGCCACAATGCCGAGCAAAGACATCCTCGATGCGGTGCTGACCTGGGCCGACGCTCAGGACCCCGAACTGGCCCAAGCCGTGCGCGCCGAGCAGGACCTCGCCGTGCGGGCACTGGACATCGAACGAACCGGTGTGCAGAACCCCCGAAAAGACATGCGCGCGTGGTCGGAGTTTCGACCCATTTACGGCTATTTCTTCACGGCGCTGTTCGAGCCGGTGGCCGATCCGGCCGACAGCCGCTTCGGGGGCCTGCCGCCCGATGTGGTGCGACGGCTGTGCAGCGACCTGCTGGCCACCTATCGGGAGACCGAGCCGGACGCGTGGTTCGACCAGATCCGCAGGGTGGCTGAAAACAACGGCTTCGCGGCCAGCGTCAAGGACTTCAAGAACAACCCCGATGCGTATGTCGGATCGATCCGCGAGGCGTCGCAGGTAATCCGCGTGTTGCTCACCGGCTCCACCCGCAGCCCCGCGCTGCATCTGGTCGCCCACGCGCTCGGCGAGACCGAGGTGCGACGGCGCATCGGGTCGGTCGTCGGCGACAGCTGATACGCGCGCACGGAGGGCTACCGTCCCGGCGGGCTAGGTCTCCAATTGCCCGCCTGCTAGGGCTGCAGGCGTTCGATATGAGCCCCGCTGACGCGAATTCGGTTGTGCACCCGGTTTTCCCGGCCCTGCCAGAATTCCACGACATCAGCCGCGATGAGATAGCCGCCCCATTCCGGTGGCACCGGGACGCGTTCGGAATCAGCGAAGCGCTCGGTCACCTTCGCCAACTGGTCGAGCAGCGCCGCGCGCGACGCGATCGGCTGCGACTGGTGAGACGCCCAGGCACCCAGTTGCGAGCCGCGCGGCCGCTTGGACCAGTAGTCCTCGGTGACCTGCGGGGCCACCTTGGTCACCGGACCGCGGATGTGGACCTGTCGCCCCAGCTGGTACCAGGGGAACGTGGCCGAAGCGTACGGTGTCGCCGCCAGCTCGACGCCCTTGGCCGAGTCATAGTTGGTGAAAAATGTGATCCCGGTCTCGTCCACGCTCTTGCACAAAACCGATCGGCTCATCGGCCTGCCGTCGGCGACGGTCGCCAGCACCATGGCGTTGGGCTCGGCGACTTCGGCGCGTTCGGCATCGTCGATCCACTTGCGCAACAACGTAAGCCAGCCGTCATTGAGCCAGTCGGCGTCGAGATCGGGGCTGCCGTCCTTCTCGACGGACCCGTACTCCACTCGCATCCGCTGCAGGTGCTCTTGCAGATGGTCACCGTCTGGTCCTGCCATTGCGCCAACGCTACCGGGGGGTGCTACCGGCCGGTAGCGTCCGCCCGGAGGTGGGGTGCGAGAATTTTCCTATGACTGTGGTCCCGGAAAATTTTGTCGCCGGCCTAGAGGGTGTAGTGGCGTTCACCACCGAAATTGCCGAACCGGACAAAGACGGCGGCGCCCTGCGCTACCGCGGCGTTGACATCGAGGATCTGGTGAGTCAGCGGATCACATTCGGTGACGTGTGGGCGCTGCTGGTGGACGGTAGGTTCGGCCACGGGCTGCCGCCCGCCGAGCCGTTCCCGCTGCCGATCCACACCGGCGACGTGCGGGTCGATGTCCAGGCCGGCCTGGCGATGCTGGCGCCCATCTGGGGATACAAGCCGCTGCTCGATACCGACGAGGCCACCGCCCGCGACCAGCTGGCCCGGGCCTCGGTGATGGCGCTGTCCTATGTCGCCCAGTCCGCGCGCGGCATCTACCAGCCGGCCGTTCCGCAGCGAATCATCGACGAATGCCCAACGGTCACAGCACGTTTCATGACCCGCTGGCAGGGCGAGCCGGACCCCAAGCATGTCGAGGCAATCGACGCCTACTGGGTGTCGGCCGCAGAGCACGGCATGAACGCCTCGACGTTCACCGCGCGGGTGATCGCCTCGACCGGCGCGGACGTGGCCGCGGCGCTGTCCGGGGCGATCGGGGCGATGAGCGGGCCGTTGCACGGCGGGGCACCGGCCCGGGTGCTGCCGATGCTCGAAGAGGTCGAGCGCACCGGCGACGCCCGCGGCCTGGTCAAGGGGATTTTGGACCGCGGCGACAAGCTGATGGGGTTCGGGCACCGGGTCTATCGCGCGGAGGACCCTCGTGCGCGGGTGCTGCGGGCCGCCGCCGAACGGCTGGGTGCGCCGCGGCACGAGGCCGCGGTCGCGCTGGAGCAGGCTGCGCTGTCCGAGCTGCGGGAGCGTCGTCCGGATCGGGCTATCGAGACCAACGTCGAGTTCTGGGCCGCGGTAATGCTGGACTTTGCCCAGGTGCCGGCCAACATGATGCCGGCGATGTTCACCTGTGGGCGCACCGCGGGGTGGTGCGCCCACATTCTCGAGCAGAAGCGGCTCGGCAAGCTGGTCCGTCCGTCGGCCATCTACGTGGGACCGGCACCGCGCACCCCGGATTCTGTCGAAGGCTGGGACCGGGTTCTCACCACCGCCTGAGAGCGGCCTTGAGAGCGGCCACGCTCCGGCGGGAAAAAGATGTCGGTGCCCGGCGATTAAATGATTCGGTCCCCGGTGACTTTGCATCGCGGACTGAGTCAGTAATCGTGAGCCAGTTCGCGCCTGGGCTGGCATGGGAGACCGACAGCAAGGAGACCACAATGGCGATCAACATCGAACCCGCACTGTCCCCGCACCTGGTGGTTGGCGACGCCGCCGCGGCGATCGACTTTTACGTCAAGGCGTTTGGCGCCGTCGAGCTGGGACGAGTGCCCGGTCCCGACGGCAGGCTGATCCATGCCGCGGTGCGCATCAACGGCTTCCTGGTGATGCTCAATGACGACTTCCCGGAGATGTATGGCGGCAAGTCGATGACGCCGGCGTCACTGGGCGGAACTCCGGTCACCATCCATCTGACGGTCACCGACGTCGACGCCAAGTTCCAGCAGGCGCTGGACGCGGGCGCGACTGTGGTGGCAGAACTGGACGACCAGTTCTGGGGAGACCGCTATGGCGTGGTCGCAGACCCGTTCGGTCACCACTGGTCGTTGGGACAGCCGGTGCGCGAGGTCGGCTTCGAAGAGATCGAAGCGGCCATGGCCGCGCAGGCACGCAGTTAGCCCGCGATCTGCTTACCGGTCACGCAGCCGGGCCAGCAGCCGGCGTCGGGCCGGCGGTGCGGTGGCCGCGGCCGCGAGCATGTCTGCGACATCGGTGAACTTATTGCGGGGCCGGCCGTCGTCACTACCGCGCGCGATCTCAGCAGCGTCGATGGCACGCCACCCCGCGGAGTCAACCGCGTCGGGCTGGCGGGTGTGCACCAACTTGGCCAGCGCCTCGGGATTGGCTACCACGTTGGTCAACCTGCCGGCGTTGAAGTCGGCTACCAGGGCCTGAACGGTTTGAAAGGAACAGGATTTGTTGGTGCCGATGAACCCGGTCGGGCCGCGCTTGATCCAGCCCGCAACGTATGCCCCAGGAATCGGCCGGCCGGACTCGGGGTCGACGACACGACCACCGTCGTTCGGGACAGCCGCCGCCGCCTCGTCAAACGGAAGATCGCGAATAGGCTTGCCGCGGTAGCCAATCGAAGTCAGCACCAAACCTGCGTCGAGCTGACACACTTCTTCAGTCCCGGTCACTGAGAACTCCGCTCCGGTCGCGCGCTGCTCGCCCAGCACACGATTGGGCGTGAGCTGATAGGCCAACCGGATTCGCGGGCGCGACGCCGGCGGGGGTGCCGAACCATCGCCAAGTTTGCTCAAGATATCCAGTTTGTTTCTGGTCAACGTGTCAGACACGGTCGCGAGATCGGCTTCCACCAGCTGATGGTCGCCGGCGTCCAGCACGACGTCGGACGTGGCCGTCAGACCGATCAGCTCGGGCAGTGTGAACGCCGAGTGGGCAGGCCCGCGCCGCGCGGCGATCACCACTTCGCGGACCGCGGAGCTGCGGAACGTTTCCAGCGCTCGGTCGGAGATGTCGGTGCGGGCCAGGTCGTCGGGGTCGCTGGTGAGGACGCGGGCCACATCGAGTGCGACATTGCCGTTGCCGATGATCACCGCGCGTTCGTGGCTGAGATCGACTGGCAGGTCCGCGAAGTCGGGATGCCCGTTGATCCACGCAACCAGTTCGGTAGCGGTCCCGGTGCCCACGAGACCCATCCCGTCGATGTCGAGCCGACGGTCATCGGGCGCGCCGACCGCGTACAGCACAGCGTGATGGTGGGCCAACAGGTCGGCGTGACTCAGGTGCCTGCCGATCTCGACGTTGAGGAAAAACCGGAACCGCCGATCGCCGGCGACCTGGTCGAACAGTCGGGTGACCCGTTTGGTGTTCCGGTGATCGGGCGCCACCCCGGCGCGCACCAACCCATAAGGCGTGGGCAGCTTTTCAAAAACATTGACGTGCACGCCATGTTGGGTGAGTAGTTCATCGGCGGCATACATCGCCGCAGGCCCGGACCCGACAATGGCCACCGTCAACGGTTGACGCCGGGCGCGCACCTCGGCGGCCGGAATCACCGGGGCGAGCTTCGATGTCGGCGGCAGCTTTAGGTCCGCGGGGCGCTCCGGATAAAACGAGGCGTTGATCTCGACGAACGGCAGCTGTTTGGGCTCCAGCCGGGTGTCAGGCGCGATCGCACCAACCGGGCAGGCGCTCACACACGCACCGCAGTCCACGCATGCCACCGGATCGATATAGAGCATCTCCGTCGTCGCGAAGCCCGGCTCATCCGGTGACGGGTGAATGCAATTCACCGGGCAGGCGTAAACACAGGACCCATCGTTGCAGCACGACTGGGTAATCACGTGCGGCATAAAACTACGACCCGTGCAGCGCTATGCAGCCGGCACGCTGACCAGATGTTGGCGTTGCGGCTCGCTGCGGTAACGCGACGGCTTGCCGTTGATCTTGCAGATCCGCCACATCAGCCGCGCAACACGACTTTCCATCAACCCGGTGTCGTAGGCCAGCATCCGCACGTCAGCGAACATGTCGCGCAGCCACTTTCGCGAATCCGGCGACCGGAAGAAAAGTTCTTTCTTGACCGCACGCGGGATATCGAATTCCTGCCAGAACGCCTTAGGGGGCACCACGATCGCCTGGCAAAGCGTCCGCATCGTCAGCGGGAAGTACAGCGAGACCCAGAACCGCTGCCACTTGGTCAGGTGCGGCAACCGCTTACGCAGAAACTCGTGAGCGAACGAGATGTGCCGAGCTTCCTCGGCTACGTGAATGGCCATCACCCGCTCCATGATCGGGTGCAGGGACTTGCCTTCGCGAAGCACGTTTTTCTGGGTGTGGTCGATGGGTTCCTCGCCGGCGAGTACGCCGATGAAGAACGCCACCGGCAGCGGACCGGCGACCAGGGGAACGAACGGCGAGAGCCAGCGCAGCTTGCGCGGCATTCCGGGGACGTCAGCGCCGACGCGATTGACCATCTCCTGGAACATCATCGTGTGGTTGCACTCTTCGACCGATTCGTGCAGGCAGTAGCGATATTCCGGTGATCCGTTCGGCACCCAGAACGTGTAGTTCATCAGGCCGCGGATCAGGATGGACTCGAAATGCAACCCCACCTTGGCCACGTTGGCCTGGCGCCACACGCCGATTTTGATCTTGCGCTCTTCGGACTGCGCCTGGTACCAGGGATGGCGGCCCAGCGGGTCGGTCAACGGCAAGATCCACCGGGGATCGTCATCTGCGACAGCGAACTCCGGTGACTCCCAATCGATATCGGTGTACGGGTTAAAGTTTCGCCGCACTGACCCCTCGGACAGTGTGGCAAGCATGTCGACGTACTCAGCGTCGTCGCGCACCTCCATATTGCGGCGCCAACGCCGGACCATTCGAGTCCTGTCCATTCCAAGCCCCCCCACGAGGTTTACATTTGGACATCTAATGTCTAGACAGTACCGCAGGTACCGGGAATTAGCCAGACTTCTTCCGAGCGCTGTGGTCCACACCGCAACGAGGGCTTTGATGCGGTGTGGATCACACCCGCCTAAATCAGCGCGGCTCAGCCAGATGTTTGCCCATTGTCCCCAGACACCGATAGTCGGCCCGCCCCGCTACCGCGTCGGAACCGCTCACTACCCTGGAGACTATGGCTGACCCCCTCCAGATACCCGCTGACATCAAACCTCGCGACGGCCGATTCGGGTCGGGCCCGTCGAAGGTCCGGCCCGAACAATTACAGGCGCTGACCACCACCGCGGCGGCATTGTTCGGCACATCGCACCGCCAGGCGCCGGTCAAGAACCTGGTGGGCCGGGTTCGTTCCGGGCTGGCCGAGCTTTTCTCCATTCCCGACGGTTACCAGGTCATTCTGGGCAACGGCGGCGCCACCGCGTTCTGGGATGCCGCGGCCTTCGGGTTGATCGACAAGCGCTCGCTGCACCTGTCCTATGGCGAGTTCAGCTCCAAGTTCGCCTCCGCCGTCGCCAAGAACCCCTTCATCGGCGATCCCATCATCATCAAGTCCGATGCCGGCAGCGCCCCGCAACCGCAGTCCGATCCGTCGGTCGACGTGATCGCGTGGGCACACAACGAAACGTCGACCGGTGTCGCGGTGCCGGTCCGTCGCCCAGCCGGGTCCGGTGACGCACTGATCGTCATCGACGCGACCTCTGGCGCCGGTGGCCTACCAGTCGACATCACCGACACCGATGCCTACTACTTCGCGCCGCAGAAGAATTTCGCCAGCGACGGCGGCCTGTGGCTGGCCATCCTGAGCCCGGCCGCACTGGCCCGGGTCGAGTCCATCGCCGGGTCCGGTCGCTGGGTTCCCGACTTCCTGTCGCTGCCAATCGCGGTGGAAAACAGCCTGAAGGACCAGACCTACAACACACCGGCGATCGCCACCCTGGCGCTGATGGCCGAACAAATCGACTGGCTGCTCGGCAACGGCGGTCTGGACTGGGCGGTCAAGCGCACAGCCGACTCATCGCAGCGGCTGTACTCATGGGCCCAACAGCGGCCCTTCACCACGCCGTTCGTCGCCGACCCCGCGCTGCGTTCCCAGGTGGTTGGCACGGTCGATTTCGTGGACGACGTAGACGCCGCGGCGGTCGCGAAGACGCTCCGGGCTAACGGCATCGTTGACACCGAGCCGTACCGCAAACTCGGCCGCAACCAGTTGCGGGTCGCGATGTTCCCCGCGGTCGAACCCGATGACGTCAGCGCCCTCACCCAGTGCATTGATTGGGTAGTCGAGCGGCTATAGCGCGGCCACCCAGACCTTGCAAGCGGGCCGGAACGGCCAGCTGTGGGGGTACCCGCACAGCGGCGAGGCGGCGAGCCGGGCAATCCTGCACGACCCAGCCGTCATCAGCG
>JBEKNM010000159.1:0-8749 GCA_049522835.1 Mycobacterium sp. | reverse complement strand
CACACTGGACGGCCCGGGTGCCCCCGAGCGGGCCGGTCCCGACGAGGTGAACTCTGCGCCGGACCGGCTGCTGCTCGGGGACGCGCCGGCTATTAGGCCCCGGTGCTGATTTTTTCGTGAAGCGCCATGGCGCCGTGTCTAGAATATAGCAATTCGTATATAATCTTGACTATGGCGTTGAGTATCAAAGACCCCGAGGCCGACCGACTTGCCAGGGAACTCGCGGCTCGGACTGGCGAGACATTGACAGAAGCAGTCGTGGTCGCCTTGCGGGAACGACTCGCCCGCGAGACCGGGCGCACTAGGGCCATTCCGCTGCGCGAGGAGCTGGCCGCGATCCGCGGTCGCTGCGCAGCCTTGCCGGTGCTCGACACCCGAATCGCGGACCAGATCCTCGGCTACGACGAGCGCGGGCTGCCGGCCTGATGGTGATCGACACATCTGCATTGGTCGCGATGCTCAACGATGAGCCTGGGGCCGAACGGATCGAGACTGCTGTGGAAGCAGACCCTGTTCGGCTGATGTCGACGGTGTCGTACGTGGAGACGGCCATCGTGATCGACACGCGCTTCGGGGAACCGGGAGGACGCGAGTTAGATCTGTGGCTGCATCGCGCCGCAGTGGACCTTGTCAGCGTCGATTCCGACCAAGCAGATGCCGCACGAGTCGCCTACCGCATGTATGGCAAGGGACGGCATCGCGCCGGCCTGAACTATGGCGACTGCTTCTCGTACGCCCTCGCCAAGGTCAGCGGCCAGCCTCTCCTCTTTAAAGGGGATGACTTCGCACGCACCGACATTCGCGCGGTCCTCACTGGTTGAAACGCTGGCCTGTACGACTGGTTGGCCAGACCCGAAGCGCGAGCGCATTGGCTGCTGGCGCATGGTTCCTGAAGTGCATACCAAACTGGTACCATCTAGGAAGTGAGTACACAGATTGCGATCCGCTTACCCGACGAGATCGTCGCCTTTATCGATGATGAAGTCCAGGGACGGCATGCCCGCAGCCGTGCGGCTGTCGTGCTGCGGGCGCTGGAACGGGAACGTCGCCGTCGTTTCGCCGAACGCGACGCGGAGATCCTCGCGGCCAGCGTGTCAGCGCCGAGTGATTTGGATGAGCTGGCCGGCCACTCTGCACGTACCGCCCTCGACATCGACTGATGCGACCTATCCACATCGCCCAGCTTGACAAGGCTAGACCCGTCCTGATTCTCACCCGCGAGGTTGTGCGTCCGCACCTCACCAACCTCACCGTCGCCCCGATCACGACGACCGTCCGTGGACTGGCCACCGAAGTCCCGGTAGGCCCGGTGAACGGACTGAATCAACCGTCGGTCGTCAGTTGCGACAACATCCAAACGATCCCGGTGTCTGACCTTGGTCGTCAAATCGGCTACCTGTTTGCGTCGCAGGAGCCGGCTCTAGCCGACGCCATCGGCAACGCGTTCGACCTCGATTAGGTCGTGTCATAGGGTGTCGGCAAGGCGATCTTCGACAAGGCGGCCAAGGTCTACGAGGCGCCCGCAATGCGGTCTGGCGATCAGTCAGGGGGCTCTTCGATCTTGATCGGGCAGATGCGATTCGCCCTCATGGGGCGCGTCACTAGCGTGTCGTTGCGGACGCCACCACTTGAAATCGGCAAGCCGCCCCACTGATGTGCGTCACCTCAGATGTTGCAAAAAACACCCCGGGCCCCCATCGGTGGCTTTTACCAGCCATTTTGCTAATGGCTCATGATCAAAACGACAGAGCCATCAGAGGTTGGTGATAAGTCCCTAATATGCCCGCCGTTAGCCGGCACCATCCGACAGTTTCAGCGGTCTGACCACTTCGAGGAGACCATCTTCGGCCCAGGAGAATGCCGTTTCCTTCGAAGATGAAGTCGACGGCTTCGGCGATTTGTGTGTCTGACTGGCCTTCATAGGCTCGGTCGCCCAGGAATAGCGGGTCTGCGAACGGAGGGGCAGGATGCGGCCCCATATTCACAACGCTCGCGAAACATACTTTGTCAGCAACGAAATGGCGACGATGGCTAGGTCGCTGACCCGGCGGACACCGGAGCCTCACCCCGGACTGACGGTCAAGCCGGTGATGATCGGCATCAAGGTCAGGCGCAACGACGGCGGGCTGTTCACCCCTCAGGAGAACTGATAACGGCAGCGCAGACCCGACGGCGATCTCGATAGACTGGATACGCCAGTCGGTTCGGAAAAAGGGGGTGTGACCATGGATCGTCAGACACAGAAGCAATCTGTGAAGCAGGCTTCCGCCAAGAAGGTGGCGGTACGCCAGTCAGTGATCAAGAAGGTCGCCGCCCGGGCCACCAAAGCTTCAGCCAAGCTGGAGAACCGACAGGTTCCGGCCGGCCATGTGCGCAGCGCTGAGGTGAAACGCCTTCTTTCTGAACGGCAGGGCCGGGCACACTGACCCCTCTGACCCCCGGATACGGTGAGACACCGCTTCCCGCTGATGAACTGGCCGCCCTGCTTCCCCATGTCGTCGAGACGCTCGGTCAGCCAATCAGCCGGGCCGACGTTTATGACCTCGAGCAAGGCATGCAGCAGCAGGTCGCCGAGGAACTGTTGACGTCTGTTCTCGCAGGAGCGGTGCCGCTCGACGTTCTGCTGAACGACAACTTCCTGCGCGACCTGCACCACCGGATGTACGGCGAGATCTGGTCGTGGGCGGGCCGGTGGCGGCAGCGTGACGTCAACATCGGAGTGTCACCCGATCAGATCGCGGTCCAACTGCGCATCACGTTCGACAACATCCGGTATCGCTGGGCGCACACCGATGACTGGACGGCTCGCCAGTTGGGCATCGCTGTGCACGCCGAGACCGTGCGCATCCATCCCTTCACGGATGGGAATGGTCGCAGCACAAGGCTTCTCGCGGACTTGGTGTTCATCGCTGCGCAGGATCCTGTGGCCATGCAATACGACTGGAACCTCGACAAGCGCCGTTACGTCGATCTCCTGCGCGAGTTCGATGCGCATCGCGACCCTCAAAAGCTCGCGGGATTCATCGAGGTGCAGCCGATCGACGAGTAGCCAGTAGGCACACCTCTCGGACTTCCGCTGCTGGATGGGCTTATTCGTTGTCACAGCTTCTCAAGGCCGATTCTGACAGCGTCATCGCTGGCCTGGCCACTTTGTCGGAGACCGTAGTTACGCTGCGGTCATGAATGTTGTTGAGGTCGTTCGGGACGCTGCTGCGGACCTCTGGTCGATCGCGGGCCATCATGTGCCTGAAGCGAGTTTGGCGTTGGGCCTGTTCACATTGGTGCTGACGCAGGTGCAAACCTTCCGTTTCCGCCGAAAGGCAGCCATCGAAACTAGGGCCAAGGCGGTAGCCGAGGTTAAGGCTCAGGAGATTGACAGGTCGGCCAAACTCGTTGCAGCCCTCCGCGATATCGGAGAAGCGAAGGACTCGGTCGTGTTGGGGCAGGCGGTTGCCATTGGGCGGACCCTCGCTAACAAGCCGGCGCCGGTCGACTACCAGATGAGTCTCTTCAGCCTTGACCGTGGGTCGTCAAAGGTTCCAGTCATCGATAAGGACGAAGAGCGGTTCCGGGTAGAGAGAAAATACTATGGGAACCCATGCGCGGAGATCCCCCGTGCCCCGCGCACGTTCTCTCAGACTGATAGTTTCCCGCGCGATATTCCAAAAGAATGGTATCCGAGCCTTGTAGATGCGATCATTGAGACACTGCCCGCCCGATTCCCATCCTATTACAGCATTGCCGAGGCGGAAAGTTACGGCATGCGAAGCCCAAAGGCGGTTATTCGGCGGATCGCCCGCTTGTCCGAGGCGGTCGAGCAGCAGTATCTGCGGGTCTCTCAACGGGAGATAACGGAATTTCTCGTTCATATCTTCGCAGATCACTGGTCAAAACTCGCAGACACGATCCGATCTGTGTTAATGGATCGAGAACAAGAGTTTCTCGACCTGGGTTCGGACTTTTTGCATTTTGCGGCGGGCAGGACCATTCACGCGTACCGGCCGCAGCTCGTGCGCCTTGCAATCGTGCAGGGTGTCTCCGAAGCCGTCTACTACATGCGGGAGCGTATCAGCGTCGAACAGAAGGAGAGCCTTGCCTCCGCATATACGTCACTTCTCCAATACAACTATCTAAATAGCCTGGGCCTGCATCGTTTCTGGCATGAAAGCGCCTATTGCGCCGCCACGTCATGGGAAGTCGAAGAATGTGACGACAACGTTGCCGAGGTGGGGCGATTCGAAGTTGTCGAAGATCACGTCAAAGGCTATATTTCCATCGACCGAGTGCTCACATCGGCAGTATTGGCAATGGGTATCGTAAGTCCCGATTCGCCGCCCAATCCGCACGGCGGCCCTGGCCACCTAACCATGCGCATAGTGGAGCATCTGCCCAAAGTGTTCGAGTCCTACCGCGAAGATCCACGCATGAAACGCCGGCTCAAGGATTCCGGAAGCGAGATACCGTGGGAAAGCGAACTCGACCATACGCACGTAGGTGATTTCGTGGAAGGGATCTATCAACTCACCCAGAAGCGGAATTACAGGCCGGAAGTCTATCGTCTCATCGAGAGCGCCAGTATCTTGGTGCCGGATATCCCCGCAAGGATTGACAAGATGAACGGTGAGGAAGCGACGATTGATGGCTAGGTCGGATGCTCTGCCGTCCGAGGAGGGACTGGCGGGTGTATTCCGCTGAACAGTCGGTTGGGCAATGTCGCCGATCCGCGGCAGAAAAGTCGCTGATTCGCGAACCTTTGCTCACCGATTCGCGACATACGGCTGAACCGGTGCTGTCGGCTACAGATGTCAGGGCAGGCCAGCTCGGTCGAACTCGCGCTGCAGCCGCGGCCTGCGGCGGTGCTGTTCGCGCAAGTCGGCGACGAACGTGTCGACCTCGACGGCGCTGTCGTTGTCGATGGCGGCGAGACGACGCATAATCTTCAGTCGCCGGGCGGCGGCCTGGTAGTGGCGCGCCCCGGTCGCCGTGAGTTCGTTCTCGACGAGTCGCCGGTAGACGGGTAGTACGGCGGGTGGGTCGGTCTTCTGGTAGGCCTTTGCGAGTTGCTCCCATACGTCGGCGCCGTCGAGGTGCAGGGTGTGGGCGAGTTCCCATGCCTGCCGGACGTCGTCGAGGTGACCGAGCACGAACAGCACGGCGTCCCGAGGAGAGTGGGACAGGGTGGTCAGTACCGTGTCCCGGTAGGTCGGCCAGGCGTCGCCCGCGTCCTGGTAGAGGGCGGCCGCGGTGCTCGATGACGGCCAGCGCCGAAACATTTCGACTCGCGCCTCCACCAACTCCGTCGGGCGGTGTTCGTCTAGCAGCTCACACCAGTAGCTCGCGGCCTTCAGTGATTGATGGCCGCGGCCGAAGTCGGTGGCATGTTTGGCCCACTCGATGGCGAGGGCGATCTCGCCGATTTCCTCGAACGCCCTGGCGGTGTCTTCGAACCAGGCGGCGACCTTCCGATCTTTCGCATGAGTCCGGATGATCGCGTCGATATCGCGGTCGAGCACCGCGAGACGTTGGGCGTTCCACTGCAGAACGAACCACTCGCGCGAGTGCGGCGACGACCAGCGCTCCTCCGGCTCGGGACCCAACCGTGCGCGGGTTTCATCCAGCCTCGCCCGATACGCCGCCAGGCCTTTGTCGCCGAGCGCCGGGGCGTAGGCGACCGGGTCGAGTTCGAAGTAATCGACTTCGCCGTCGAACTGGAACTTCATCATCCACTCGACCAGCCGGCCTGCCGGCGCACCGGCGCGAGCGGCCACCTGCGGATGCAGGCCGAGCAATCGCCGGCACGCGTCGCCGATGATCCCGCTGGAGTCGTCGGCCCGCGCGATCACCTTGATCGCGGCGGCAAGCGCCTTGTGCGTGACGGACCACACCTCACGCACCTCGGGGGCGTCGGTCGCGGTGGCTGCAGCTTCCTCCAAGGCATCGACCGCTTCGTGCATCCGGGACCCATGCTCATTCGACACGTTCCACCGGTACAGATCGGTGCGGCGAGTACGGATCAGCGGCAACACCGAATCGGCGAGAACAGGCACAGCGACCATCCTCCGAAGCATCCAATCGAACAATGCATACCGTGCCATCCGGCCCGGAAATGCGGGTGGACAATCATGAGCAACCTCACGTTCTCTTAAATACAGATTTCTGCGCGAATACCCGCGTGACCAGCATCGATGGCGTTGTTCGTGTGGTGATCCGCACAGACATACGAGGTTGGTTACAAGCCGTTGACCTACCCCCTGCTTGCCACCCCTTTCGTGGAATGTGGCTCTCAGCATGTACTGACCTGATCGGTCGTAAGGCGACGGGGGTCCAGTGACGGTCACAGGCGGGAGGCGCACGCCGGCTAGCGGCGGATCAGGCGCCGCCGCCGCAGCCGGCATGGCTCTACCCCCGAAAGCCGGAGTAATTACGGTATGATTTCTATACATGCTTGAGTTTGAGTTTGATCCTGCCAAGAGCGCGGCAAACCTGGTCAAGCATGGCATCGACTTCGATGCGGCACAGTCCATCTGGCGGGATCCGCGCCGCATCGAGGTGCCGGCACGCTCGACGGATGAGCCGAGGTGGATGGTGATCGGTCAGATCGACGGCCGATGCTGGTCAGCAGTAGTGACCTACCGAGACGACCTCGTCCGAATCATCTCCGTACGCCGCTCACGGGAAGGAGAGGTAACGATCTATGAAAGCTAACGAGTTCGACGAACGGTTCGACAACGGCCAGGACATGGCCGCCGCCCTCGACATGGCACGGGCACGGCGGCCCGGAGAGGAACACCGGCGCGTCAACGTCGACTTCCCGGTCTGGATGATCGCCGAACTCGACCGCGAAGCAACCCGTCTCGGAGTCACCCGCCAATCACTCATCAAGGTCTGGATCGCCGAGAAGCTTGACCACGGCGGTCACACCGCAGCCTGACCGTTGCTTGGTAGATAGCGGGTGCTCCGAGTTCAGGAGCCTGTCGGCTTCGCGACTGCCGGCTCGGGTACCGAGCACCCGTCGACCCGCTGCCCGCCCTTGAAATCGCGATCAGCCCTACTCATGAGGGCTACCTCACATGCCTTAAACAACACCCGGTAACCTCATCAGTGGCGTTTACCAGGCTATTTTGTTGGCGACCATGACTGGAACGGCGGAGCAATCTGACGTTAGTCGGCCGAGTCGGGCGCTGTGGTCCCTTCGCGCCATGCGCCCAATACATGCTCGACACGTTGGCGCACCTGGCGTCGGGCCGTTGTCCGGTCGACACCCGCCATCAGCAGCTCGTCGTAGTCGGTGTCGACGTGCCGCACCGATGCCGCAACGGCGAGATGAATGGTGTCGGGGTGAAGGGTTCGCGCGGCCGCGCTTCGTCCGATCCGGCCACTGCCGCGCGTTGCTGCGTGACGCGCCATCGCTTCGGCCCTGTCGGGGGGACAGCCCGGAAACAGGTCGCGGATTGCGGCGGCAAACTCTGCTTGGAACCGCACGTCGTCTGAGGCACGCCGTGCCGTTTCCCGCTCCCGGCGGCGGGCGCGGGCCTCAGCATCGGATAGGCACTCCTGTTCGGCACGCTCGATCGCCACCGCCTCGGCCAGGATCCCTTGGCGCTCATAGCGCTTGCGCGTGCGGCTCCACCGCACTACCACCGCCGAAAGCCCACTCATTCCTTTTGCCCGCCGAGTCAGTGCTGCATCACCCGCCGGTAGGAAGACGAGGTGACCGAGGTCCGCGCAGTCGACGCACAGTGGGCCGTTGTCTTCCATTTTCAGCAGGTCGCCGGTGCCTCCGCATGTTGTGCACGTCCACTTTTTGACGGGCATGACCACCACGAGATCTGACGAGCGGGTGTGCGGCTTAGCCACGGGGTTCTCCCAGCGGCGTTCTGTCGCCGGGTCGGTCAGTTGGCAACGGCTGGCTCGGGGGCAGGCTCCTCGGGATGTGACGCGTTGCGATGGCGCCGAAAGTGACGGATCTCGACGACCAGCCCCGTCAGCCCAAGCGCGCCTGTGCACACCGACACCACGAACAGCATCGGACTAGAATGACCGGCGAGCGCGTCGCCGAGGATCACCACGGCGGCGGTGCCGGGGACCACACCGGCCAGCGTGGCCAGCGTGAAGGGCAGCAGCCGCACTCGTGATGCGCCGGCGGCGTAATTGATCGCCGAAAACGGCACGAGGGGAATCAACCGCAGCGACAAAATCGCCAGCCAGCCCCGCTCCCGCAGACGCTCGTCCACCCTGTCGATCGCCCGGTGACGAACCAGGCGATTCAGCTGCCATCCCGCCGCGCGCACCAGCAGCAGAGCCAGCACAGCGCTCCCGGTACTGGCTATCACCGCGATCAACACACCGAACACTTGGCCGAACAGCAGTCCGGCGGCCAGGGTGAACGCGGTGCGGGGGACTGGCACCACGGTGACGATGATGTGCGCGACCAAGAATGCCAAGGGGAACCACGGGCCCACCGATTCCGCCCAGTCCCTTAACTGCACCGGCGCGGGCAGCGGGACCCAAGTCGCCACCGCAAGCAGGACTGTGATTACGACCACTGTCACGACGAACCGCGGCCGTGAGATCAGACGCCCGGCCGTACCGAACACGCCGGCAAGATTGCGCAGGGTGTTGGTGGGTTTGCGGGTGGCGGCATCCGTCACGGGCCTTAAGGCTACGGGGCTGAAATAAATAACTCATCTCCCATGGCTGGCGTTTCATCGCCGAGCCGGCGCAGGTCGGGTCACCCGCCGCTTTTTCG
>JBEKNM010000158.1:0-12045 GCA_049522835.1 Mycobacterium sp. | reverse complement strand
GGCCGCTGACGCTATCGGCGAGACCGAAGAATATCTACGCTGCGTGGATCTGCTCGACGATTGCGACCCCGCGGCCCGCGCGGGGCTCGGGCTCTAGAAGGTTTCCGAACAGTTGCCGTCAGGGCAGTCGATCTGGACGGTGGCGTGAGCCAGTCCACGGGCGGACAGCACCGCGCGCGCGTCATGCAACACCTTGGCGGAGTCGGCGCCGCTGGTCAGGTGTGCGGTGCACATGTCCTTACCGGGCGAAAGCGTCCACACATGCAGATCGTGCACTTCGGTCACGCCGTCGACGGCGGCCAACGCCGAACGCAGCTCCGCCACGTCGATATGAGTGGGCGACGATTCGGAAAGGATTCGCAGTGCGTCGCGCGCCAGGGAGATGGCGCGCGGCAGCACCCAGAGTGCGACCAACACGGCGACCACCACGTCGGCGTAGGGCCAGTGCGTCGTGACGGTGACCACGCCGGCGACCAGCACGCCCAGGCTGCCGACGGTGTCGGCTACGACCTCCATGTAGGCGCCCTTGACCGCCAGGCTCTGCGACGAGTCTGAGCGCAGCAGCAAGGCCACCACGAAGTTGGCGGCCAGCCCGGCCAGCGCCACCACGATCATCGGTACGCCCGGGACAGCGGGCGCTCCTGGACCGAGCCGTTCGACAGCTTCGTACAGGATGAACAACGCGACCCCGACCAGCAGTGCGGCGTTGGCGACCGCGGTGAACACCTCGGCGCGATGCCAGCCGTAGGTGCGCGCGGGTGACGAGCTGCCGCGCCGGGCCAGCGAGACCGCTGCCAGCCCCATGAACACGGCAACGACGTCGGTGAGCATATGCCCGGCATCGGCCAATAGCGCCATCGAGTTGATCAGCAACGAGGTGGTCAGTTCCACCGCGAAGAACGTGGCCAAGATCGCCGCTGCAGCGATCATGCGGGGAATGACCCGAGATGTGTCAACCTCGGCGGGGGTGTGACTGTGACCGGCGCCCATAGCTCGTAATATATGCGCGCTAATGCATATATCGCAAGGGCTAAATCCACTGGCTCCAGAAGCGGGTCAGCGAGTCGCCCGCGCTCGCCAGCATGTGGGGCACCCCGGAGAATTCGAAGAACCAGTCCACAATCCCGAATAGCCACCGGTTCAGCGCCGGTGCCAAAAGCACGAACAGCAGGATGAATACGCCGTACTGCTTGAACGGTGCCACCGCGCGCTGTGTCTCGGGACTCAGATGCGGTTCCAACGCGTCGTAACCGTCTAAGCCCGGGATCGGCAGCAGGTTCAGCACCACCGCCATGATCTGAAGAAAGCCCAGGAACGCCACCCCTGCCCAGAGCACCGAGTGGTCCGGATCGAAGAACGATCGGGTGAGCGCCAACAGCAGCACCGCCAGCACCAGGTTGGCGGCCGGGCCGGCCAGGCTGACCAGGGTGCGACGGGTGGGCGTCATGAACCAGGTCCGCAAATACACCGCGGCACCCGGCAGGCCGATCCCGCCGAGCGCGATGAACACCATCGGCAGCAGCAGCGACAGCGCCGGATTGCTGTAGCGCCGAGGATCCAGCGTCAGGTACCCGCGCACGGCCTCGTCGTGATCGCCGAATCGCCAGGCCGTCAGCGCGTGCCCGAATTCATGCAGGCACAGCGACACCAACCAGCCGGCGATGACGAAGATGAACACCCCGGCATAGGCCAGCGGCTGCACGCTCGCGCCGGCCAACCAGGCCAGCACGCCCCCGACCGCCGTCAAGCCGACCAGGCCCAGAAAGATCGGGCTGGGTCGTACCGATCCCTGCACACCCATGTTCTTCATAAGGATCTCACCGGTGGAAAACTACCGGACCAGAAGCCATCCCTCGACATGGCGGTAGAACGTCGATCGGCGCGCTGAGCGGGGGGCCGGGACACCGTCACGCACCACGGTGACGCCGGTGCTGCCCAGCTGCACTGCGCGGCCGGCGATCCACCGGCGCCAGATTCTGGTGCGCTTGTTTTGTGCCCCGATTTTCAACGAAGCCCGCAAGCCCGGCATGGCCAGCGTCGGCTCAATGCATATGCCGGTGACGTCGCCGTCGAACAGCGAGGTGTCGTCGACGGTCGCCTCGCCGTGTATCACCTGCTGGTGGTCGGCCGGTAGCCAGCTGGCCCGGCCGACGATCACCGATCCGGTCTCGTCGCGGATCAGGGGCACTCGCCGGGCGGAGCCGCGTCGAGCGCGCCGCGCCGCGCGACGCCCGGCCGGTAGGCGGTACACCCTTGTCGCCGCGGTGCGCCGGCGCGGCACGTAAGCCACCTCGACGTTGAGTCGGTTGGCGCGCAACAGCCGGCTCAGCACTGTGGCCAGGCCAGCGTCGGTCCCGATCACCACGAGCCGCCCGTAGGCCCCAATGGCGGCATCGATTTCGGCTGGACCGTCGGCACAGCGGGTGGGCAGGCCGCTCAGTGGGCTCCATCGTTGCCGGGGACGGTCATCGCCGAAGAACAGCACAACGACGCTAGGGCTGTTCTCGGCCGCGCTTTCGCTCTTTTTCATTGGCTCCGTTATCGGCTCCGTCATGGGCTCGTCGCAACCTGCTGGGATAGGGTGGGTCCCCGGCTGGACCACAATAAGCAGGCGAGACCAGGCGGGAGCATGTCATGCCGGCAATCGTCCTCATCGGCGCCCAGTGGGGCGACGAGGGCAAAGGTAAGGCCACTGACCTGCTCGGCGGGCGCGTGCAGTGGGTGGTGCGCTATCAGGGTGGAAACAACGCCGGTCATACCGTCGTCTTGCCCACCGGCGAGAATTTCGCGCTGCATCTGATCCCATCGGGAGTCCTCACGCCCGGTGTCACCAACGTCATCGGCAACGGTGTGGTGATAGACCCCGGTGTGCTGCTCAGCGAACTGCAAAGCCTCGAAGAACGCGGTGTGGACACCTCCAAGCTGCTGATCTCTGCCGACGCGCACCTGCTGCTGCCCTACCACGTGGCCATCGACAAGGTCACCGAGCGCTACATGGGCAGCAAGAAGATCGGCACTACCGGCCGCGGCATCGGCCCCTGCTACCAGGACAAGATCGCCCGGATGGGCATCCGGGTCGCCGACGTGCTCGACCCCGAACTGCTGACCCATAAAATCGAGGCCGCGCTGGAGCTCAAAAACCAGATACTGGTCAAGATCTACAACCGCAGGGCGCTGGACCCCCACCAGGTGGTCGAGGCCCTGCTGGAACAGGTAGAAGGTTTCCGGCACCGCATCGCTGATACCCGGTGGCACCTATCCTTATGTGACGTCGTCGAATCCGACAGCGGGCGGCGCGGCCGTCGGGTCCGGCATCGGTCCGACCCGGATCACCACCGTGCTGGGGATCCTGAAGGCTTACACCACGCGGGTGGGTTCGGGTCCGTTCCCCACCGAACTGTTCGACGAGAACGGTGAATACCTGTCCAAGACCGGAGGCGAATTCGGTGTCACCACCGGACGGCGGCGGCGCTGTGGCTGGTTCGACGCCGTCATCGCCCGCTACGCCACCAGGGTCAATGGCATCACCGACTACTTCCTGACCAAACTCGACATCCTGTCCAGCCTGGAAACGGTGCCAGTGTGCGTCGGCTATCAGATCGACGGGGCGCGCGTTCGTGAAATGCCGATGACCCAGAGCGACCTCGCCCGCGCCGAACCGATTTACGAGGAACTGCCGGGCTGGTGGGAGGACATCTCGGACGCGCGGGACTTCGACGACCTGCCCGCCAAAGCGCGTGACTACGTGTTGCGACTGGAAGCGCTTGCCGGAGCACCGGTTTCGTGCATCGGCGTCGGTCCGGGAAGAGATCAGACCATCGTGCGCCGCGACGTCCTGCAGGCGCGCCCGTGACGGATGCTTCCGCCAGCCCAGGCCAGGATCCAAAGGACCTCGACCCCGACTACGAGCATCACGGCGGTTTTCCGGAATACGGCCCGGCCACCCCCGGCCCGGGATTCGGCCGGTTCGTTTCCGCAATGCGGCGCCTGCAGGACCTCGCCGTGTCCGCCGACCCCGATGGCGACGTATGGGACGATGCGGCCGAACGCGCCGCGGCGCTGGCGGACCTGCTAGCACCGTTTCAGGCCGATGAAGGCAAAGCGCCGGCCGGGCGGACACCCGACTTGCCCGGCATGGGCAGTCTGCTGGTGCCGCCGTGGACGTTGACGCGCTACGCCCCCGACGGTGTCGAAATGACGGGGTATTTCACCCGCTTTCACGTCGGCGGCAACCACGCGGTGCACGGCGGCGTGCTGCCGCTACTGTTTGACCACACGTTCGGCATGATCTCGCACGCTGCGGGGCGGCCGATCAGCCGGACGGCCTTCCTGCATGTCGATTACCGCAAGATCACCCCGATCGAGATGCCACTGCTGGTGCGCGGACGCGTCACCAGCACCGAGGGCCGCAAGGCGTTTGTGTCCGCGGAATTGGTCGACAGCGACGAGACGGTGTTGGCCGAAGGCAACGGCCTGATGGTGCGGTTGCTGCCGGGCCAGCCTTAAGGCGCCCGGCCGCCGACGGCTCGTACCATGCAGTATGCGTCGTCCAACCGCGCGACAGGACGAAACGAAGCGAGAGGTGAGCTGGTGACTGACGGCGTGACCGAAGGACTGCACGACCCCCCCGGCAAACATGAGCGACCGGCGGTTGGCGACGGCGATAAAACGACCACAAGTGTGGTGGCCCCGCAACAGGTGCATACCGACGCTTCCGAAGCCACTGCAGCCAATGCCAGGCCCCGAGCAGTGCTGCTGGGTTCCGACGAGCTCAGCAGCCAGCTGGCGATCGCCTTGCGGCGTCTGGGCGCCGTCGTAACTGCCGTCGATGAGTACCCGGACGCGCCCGGAAAGCTGTCGGCGTTGATCGGCGGACTGCAACCTGATTTCCTAGTGAGCCTGGCCGACGCGATCTCCGTCGATGCGCTTGATGCTCTGGGCGGCGGCGAATTCATTGAGCTGGTCCCCAGTGCCCGCAGCGTTCGGATCACCCGCGACCGGGAGGGCTTGCGCCGACTCGCCGCCGACCAGCTCGGACTGCCCACCGCGCCGTTCTGGTTCGTCGGATCGGTCGGCGAACTCAAGGCGGTCGCTGTCCATGCCGGGTATCCGCTGCTGGTGAAACCGGTGACGGGGGTGGCCGGGCAGGGCCAATCGGTGGTCGCGGGCCCCGATGACACCGAGGCGGCCTGGCAGCGTGCAGTAGGGCATCAGACCGGAGCGGCGCAGCCCCGTGTGCTGGCGGAGACGGTGGTCGAGGTCGAATCTTTTGTCACCCTTCTCGCTGTGCGCAGCGACGGCCCCAAGGGGCCGCTGATCGAATTTTGCCCACCCATCGGTCATCGCGACGCCGATGGCGACGTGCTGGAATCCTGGCAGCCGCAAAAGATGAGCGCGGCGGCGCTGGATGCCGCCAAGTCGATCGCCGCGCGGATCGTCAAGGCGCTTGGCGGGCGCGGTGTCTTCGCTGTCGAGTTGATGATCAACGGCGACGAGGTGTACTTCGCCGACGTCACGGCATCCCCACGCGATAGTGCCTGGGTCACCGTGTGCAGCCAGCGGCTTTCGGCGTTCGATCTGCAGGCCCGGGCCATCCTGGGCCTGCCGGTGGATACCGTGATGATTTCGCCGGGTGCCGCCCGCTTGATCAGTGCCGGCCACACGGGCGCTGCGGCACCTAGTGTGCCCAGCCCTGAGGCACTGACCGCGGCACTCGGTGTGCCGGAAAGCGATATCCAGGTGTTCGGGTCTGCCGGAGGAGTGGCGCTGGCCACGGCGCCGGAGGTGGGGACTGCGCGCGACCGGGCCCGGGAGGTGGCCGCAGCGCTTGATATGCGAGATTCACGCAGGTGAGCCGGGCCAGCTCTCATTGATATTTGGCAGACCACGTCGCAACCATCCCGGCGATTCCAGCCGGATAGTTCTGTGCCCGCGTCGCTGCACTGGCCGCGTTGATCGACTGGGCCTCAAACAAAGCGACAGCGCACTCAGTCATCATGACAGCAGTGGCGAATCCTATTAACGTCAGTCGCAGTAAGTCCGTTTCGCTCTGCATGTATTCGCGCACCCACCTAAGTCCGTGGACGAAGCTAGACCCCACAGAGTAAAAGCTTTTCGTTGGAATAGTCATGCCGAGGTGACTCAACTCCCCGAAAAGATCGGACGGCGGATTCTCGTCGATCCATTCCGCCGCCTTATTGACACAACCGGTGAAGCCTGGCGGTTTCTCCCGCGCCGACTCGGGCAACGAGGTGATCGCTTCCAGACGCTCGTTGAACTTCTGATTACGCTGCTGAAACCGTTGGTATTCAGCATCTCTTGCTTCGTCAGTCCGAATCGCAAAAGTCGCTGCCTCGATATCGATATCGGCAGATTGATACTCGCGTTCACCCTCGATAGAACCAAGGCACCTGGCCCGCCGTACCTCACGACTGGTGTCGCCAAGAAGCCATATTGTCTTGGCTGATGCCTCGACTGCCGAGCGGCACAATGTGGCTACCGACGCGGTTCTGAGCTTTGGTTCCTGAGTGAGTGCGGTAGAAAATACCTGCCCGGCAGCAACGAGGTTCTCGCTCGCGTTCATCGCGGGAAATCGGGCTGTCGAGCTTACGAGGCGCGGGCCAAGGCCGGGCATGAAGTCCTGATCATCAAGGGCAAGACTGCTGCCGTCATCCACCGGAAGACTAGTAAGGACCCATTCGCCGACTTGCATGCCGCGTAGCACCCGCTGCGTAATGCGTGCAATGAGTTGTGCTTTCTGAATTCCGGCGATTGGGTCTGTCATATGTCGCACGGTAGTGACGGCAGCGCGTTCGAATCCTCTCGCCACGTCGGGGGGCCGGCCCGCGTCGGCGGCGCGCTCACCGAGCCTCCCAGCGCAGCATTAGGCTGCCCAGGTGGGTCACGCCGATCGGTTTATGCACAATGGCCGGCGCGGAGCCTGGTTCTAGTTCGAATTGCGGGATGCGGCTCAACCACTCGGTCACAAACTCGGCCATTTCAAGTCGGGCCAGGTAAAGGCCCAAGCATCTGTGCATGCCGGCGCCGAACGCCCAATGGCGCTGCCGCCGAATCTTTCCGTCGCTGGCCGTCGATATCTCGTCGCCACCGTTCTCTCTGCCCGCAGCTTCCAAGGCCAGCCACACCGCACTTTGCGCCGGAATTGTGACGCCGCCGATAGTGACTTCCCTCGTGGTGACGCGCGGAATGGCCGGCCCTGGCGCCTCCAACCGCAAGATTTCCTCGACGAACGCCGGAATCTGTGTTGGGTCCTCGCGCAGCCGGGCCTGCAGTTGCGGATCGCGCGCGAGATATAGAAGCGTGAAACCGATTGCCGCGGCAATCATTTCAATGCCTGCAACAGAGAACAACAAAAGGATGACTGCAGTCAATTCGAATTTACTCAGTGGAAAATCGTTATCGCCGGCGAGTCCGTCCAGCAGCGGCCAGAGCACGCCGGGCGGGCGCTGGGGATTTCCCATCTGGGCGCCCAGCTCGGAATTCAGCCAGTTGAGGAGTTGAAGTTCGGCTGCGCCGTTGGAGTCGCCGATTACTGCGGCCTGGATCAGCCGAGCCGGTCGTTTGCCGGGCATCCCGCACACCGTGCACATCGCTTGGCAGGCGTAGTTGTCGGCGAGGTTAATTGCATCACACTGCCCCTTGGCGGCGACCGTGTCGACCAGCGTCGCGGCCTGGGCGCGCAAGGCCGGAGCGTAGGGGGCCAGCCCTTTGGGGCTGAAGAGAGGATGTAAGACGCTGGCGAAACGGGCATGCTCCGCCGGCGTCGCGCAAGAGAGCGGCACCTGAGGAAGCGGTACGCCGGCCAAGGCGAGCTTGAAGGTTTTCGGCGGCGACGCAAACGTGTGCGGGTCGCGCAAAGCCGCACGCACGTCGTCCCGCCCGGTGAGATAGTAGCCGCGCAGGGTCGGGTTGCCTATGTTGATTTCCACCACCGGGCCCAGCCCGCGCAGTTGGCGCCAATAGGCGCCGCGGTCTGCTGCGAAGAACGGACTCTCCTTGTGGTGTAGCGGGGACGAAGGCGAGATCACGGTGCCTCCTTGAACGGCGCCCGTCTCCGCGCATCGTCGGCAGCACGCTCTCGCATGCACGCAGCCTATCTGTCCCATTTGCTGGGCCGCACGCTCTGGACACGCGCATCACACCGGCAGCGGGTCAAGCGTCGTTGCACGGGACGGCCGGTTTCCTTTCTGCCGTAGGCCGGCGCCCCTGCTCCCATATGACCAGGTCTGAACGGTCTAGGTAGGCTGCTCAGGCATGGGATACGCAGGAGATATCACGCCCGAGCAGGCATGGAAGCTACTCAGTGACAACCCCCAGGCAGTGCTGGTCGATGTGCGCACTGACGCTGAATGGCGGTGGGTCGGGGTGCCCGACTTATCAAGCCTCGGACATGAAGTGGTGTACATCGAATGGAACAGCAACGACGGGGCGCGCAACAAGAATTTCCTCACCGAACTGCAGGACCGGGTCGCGCCCTCAGAAGCCGGTGCCGGCGAGCGGCCGGTGGTGTTCCTCTGTCGCTCGGGTAACCGCTCCATCGGCGCCGCCGAGGTCGCGACCGAGGCGGGCATCACACCGGCCTACAACATGCTGGACGGCTTCGAAGGCAATCTCAACGCCAATGGTCATCGCGGTGAAACTGGTTGGCGGGCAGTCGGATTGCCCTGGAAGCAACAATGACAGAAGACCGCTCGGTTCGCACGCCGAAGGCGCTGCCCGACGGTGTCAGCCAAGCCACCATCGGCGTGCGTGGGGGACTCTTGCGGTCTGGCTTCGACGAAACCGCCGAGGCGACGTTTTTGACGTCCGGCTACGTCTACGAGTCGGCGGCCATTGCGGAGGCGTCGTTCACCGGCGACCTGGACCACTTCGTGTACTCGCGCTACGGCAACCCCACGGTGACGATGTTCGAGGAACGGCTGCGCCTGATCGAGGGAGCCCCGGCGGCGTTCGCCACCGCAAGCGGCATGGCCGCGGTGTTCACCTCGCTGGGTGCGCTGTTGGCCGCCGGTGATCGGTTGGTCGCCGCGCGCAGCCTGTTCGGGTCGTGCTTCGTGGTGTGCAACGAGATCTTGCCGCGCTGGGGTGTGGAAACCGTCTTCGTGGACGGCGACGACCTCGCGCAATGGGAGCAGGCGCTATCGGTGCCTACTGCGGCGGTGTTCTTCGAGACGCCGTCGAATCCGATGCAGTCGCTGGTGGACATCGCCACGGTGACCGAGCTTGCTCATGCGGCGGGGGCAAAAGTTGTGCTGGATAACGTATTTGCCACACCACTGCTGCAGCGGGGCTTGCCGCTCGGGGTTGACGTCGTGGTGTACTCAGGTACCAAGCACATTGACGGTCAGGGCCGGGTGCTGGGCGGCGCCATCCTCGGCGATAAGGAGTACATCGACGGACCCGTGCAGAAGCTGATGCGGCACACCGGCCCGGCGATGAGCGCCTTCAATGCCTGGGTACTACTGAAAGGCCTTGAGACGCTGGCGGTTCGGGTCGAGTACAGCAACTCTTCGGCACAGCGGATCGCGGAGTTCCTTGAGAAGCACCCGGCGGTGCGTTGGGTGCGCTACCCCTTTCTCGCGTCGCACCCCCAGTACGACCTGGCCAAGCGCCAGATGTCCGGTGGCGGGACGGTGGTCACCTTCGAGCTCGATTCCCCGGTAAGCGCTGCCAAGCAACGCGCCTTCCAGGTGCTGGACAAGCTGCGGCTGATCGACATCTCCAACAACCTCGGCGATGCCAAATCGCTTGTCACTCACCCGGCGACCACGACTCACCGGGCGATGGGCCCGGAGGGTCGCGCCGCGATCGGGCTCGGTGACGGCGTGGTTCGCATCTCCGTCGGGCTGGAAGGCACCGACGATCTGATCGCTGATATCGACCAGGCGCTGAGCTAACTAACCGGCCGCCTTTTGTTCGGCCTGTTCGGCGCGTTCGGCCGCCGCCAGCGCTCCTTGAGTTTGCGCCTCCATCCAGTTCGTCACCACCCTGGCGTAGATCATCTGGCTGGTGATGGCCATTTGGCCCCGACTGCGACCCAAGAAGGAGATCGTCCAGGCGAGCACCGCGGTGAAGCGGTTCTTGTGACCGACCAGGTAGAACAGGTGCAGCACCAGCCACGCCAACCAGGCGAAAAAGCCGGCGAACTCCAGCTTGCCGACCTGCGCGACGGCGTTGAACCGGGAGATCGTCGCCATGCTGCCCTTGTCGAAGTATTTGAAGGGCTTTCGAGTGGCCGGGTCGTCCTGTCCCTTGATGGCGTGCTTGATGAGCTTGGTGGCATAGTGCGCCCCCTGGATCGCGCCCTGTGCCATCCCGGGTACGCCGGGCACGAACATCAGATCACCGATGACAAAGACGTTCGGGTGCCCCTTGACGGTCAGGTCGGGCTCGACGAGCACCCGCCCGGCGCGATCGGCTTCGGTTCCGTCGGACTGTTCGGCGATCATCTTGCCCAGCGAGCTGGCTTGGACGCCGGCAGCCCACACCTTGCACGCGCATTCGATGCGGCGCTTGGTGCCGTCCTCCGCCTTGATCGTGATGCCCTTGTAGTCCACATCACTGACCATCGCGTTCAGCTGGACCTCGACGCCCATCTTTTCCAGCCGCTGTTTTGCCTTGAGGCCCAGCTTCGGGCCCATCGGCGGCAACACCGCGGGCGCGGCGTCGAGCAGGATCACCCGGCAATCGCTGGGCTTGATGGTGCGAAACGCCCCGGCCAGGGTGCGCTCGGCGAGTTCGACGATCTGTCCGGCAACCTCGACGCCGGTGGGTCCGGCGCCAACCACGACGAACGTGAGGCGGCGTTCCCGCTCGGTCGGGTCGGTGCTGACTTCGGCGGCCTCGAACGCGCCGAGGATGCGGCCACGCAGCTCCAAGGCGTCGTCAATGGTCTTCATCCCGGGGGCGTAGGTGGCGAACTGGTCGTTGCCGAAGTAGGACTGCTGGGCACCGGCAGCCACGATGAGACTGTCGTACGGTGTCACCGTTTCCATGCCCATCAACTTCGACGTCACTGTGTTGACGTTCAGGTCGATCCCCCTGACCTCGCCAAGGATGACCCGGACATTCTTCTGCTTCCGCAGGATCAGCCTGGTGGTGGCGGCGATCTCGCCTTCGGACAAGATCCCGGTGGCCACTTGATACAGCAGTGGCTGGAACAGGTGGGTGGTCGTCTTGGAGATGAGGGTGATGTCGACGTCGGCCCGCTTGAGCGCCTTGGCCGCATTCAGACCGCCGAACCCACTTCCGATGATGACGACGCGATGGCGCGACATATCTCTCCTTCAGGTCATTTGATCCTTCTGGTCTTTACAGTCTCCGCAGCAAATGTCCGCCCTGCGACTCCACCCAGATAAACATAGCTTGTTCCCGGCTACTGCCGCGGCTCCGGTCCACCCCTGTCCTGCTCTCTCTGTCACGAATCTCGGTGTGGGTGAGCCGATTCGAGCTTTGTGCTGTGACGTTTGCGCCGTCGCCTGCGGTCGCGGCGACCGTGGCGCCGCTCACCATTCGAGCTGCATCTGACGTGAGGAACATCGCGGGGGCGATGTCGTCGGGTGGGGTTTTGGCCGTGAGTTGCCGAATCGCGGTGTGCTCGCCTCGGACCGGATCGCCGGGGGGGTTGCTGGCCGGCAGCGTTGATGACGTGGGCGTAATGGTCCTCGTGAGTAGCGGGTGCGACGTCGAGGATCATGGAAACCCTTGCGGCAATGTCGATTCCGGCTATTCGCGCCGACGCGCGCCAGCGCGAGCGCGGCCGCGCGTCCGACTCCGGGTGCCGCTCCGGTGACGACTGCGACCTTCCCGGCCAGTTCTCCGGTAGGTGCGTTCCGTGTCGCCATCTTCACCATATTTTCAGCCGGTTATCCACAATCCGGCGACGCTGCCTAATAGGTTGTCAGCGAGTTGCCTCATGTCAAGATGCGCGCGAAGGGTGGTTCGTTGCCTCACGTGAGCGTGCGCGCTTGGTGACTGGAGCGGGGGTGCCGGCTGGGGCTTTGCTGGTGGCCAGGGTGAAGAGCT
>JBEKNM010000157.1:0-8819 GCA_049522835.1 Mycobacterium sp. | reverse complement strand
AGGCTCTCATCAACGCCGGGAAGGACCTCAATCACCTTGTGCCCGCCGACCTCGGGCTGCTGGAGGACTTCCACACCATGGGCCGCTACGCCACCGGCCAACTGGTGGACCTCGTAGACATCACCAGCACTAGCGAGGTGCTCGACGCGGGCAGCGGGATCGGCGGCACCGCCCGGTTCGTCGCAGACCGATTTGGCTGTCGGGTTACCGCCGTGGATCTGACCGACGAGTACTGCGAAACCCACCGTTGGCTTAATAAACGAGTGGGGTTGGACGACCGGATATCGGTTCGTCAGGCAGACGTCACCGAACTGCCCTTTGCCGACGCCACTTTTCAGGTCGCCATCAGCCAACATGTCCAGATGAACGTGGCCGATAAGACGCGGCTGTACTCTGAAGCCCGCCGGGTACTGGTCAGTGGTGGCCGACTTGCTCTGTGGGACCTGACAATTGGAAAGAACAGCCAAAAGCTCGACTATCCGCTCCCATGGGCCGACCACCCCGCACGCAGTCATCTGGTCACCTCTGACCAGTTGCGCCTTCATGTCGAGTCCTGCGGGTTCGCGATTGAGCACTGGAACGACCTCACCGATCATGCGAGCGCTTTGATGCAGGCGCTGCTGAACCAGCCGCCCAACCCGCTGGGCCTGCACACCTTCGTCACCGACTTCAAGCGGAAAGCCGAGAACCTCACCCGTGCGATTGCCGACGGACGCCTACGAGCGATCCAGGGCGTCGCACGGGCAACCACCAGATGAAGCCGGATTCATCGGGCTGCGCTGCCATCTGGCTGCCGGTGGTCATTCGGCTGACTGCAGCGTCATGTTCTCGACGCTCGCGACATGCTGGCTACCTGTCCGGCGCGCAGCAAGAAACTAAAGAGCGCTGGCGGCACAGGGATAAGCATGGTGGAGTGGTATCGCCCACCGTGCTCCCCTGAAAACCAGAAAGCGAGGCCCGCGTGCTGGGTCTGCCAGAGAAGGTGCGTGCCTGCCTGTTCGACCTCGACGGTGTCCTCACCGATACCGCCAGCGTGCATACCAAGGCCTGGAAGGCCATGTTCGACGCCTACCTATCCCAACGGGCCGAGCGCACGGGAGAAAAGTTCGTCCCTTTCGATGCGGCCGCGGACTACCGGAAATACGTGGACGGCAAGAAGCGAGAAGACGGGGTCCGGTCATTTCTGGACAGCCGGGGAATCAAACTGCCCGACGGCAGTCCCGACGACCCTGGCGACGCCGAGACGATATATGGCCTGGGCAACCGCAAGAATGAGATGTTCCAAAAAGTCCTCGACAAAGACGGCGTCGAGGTGTTCGACGGGTCGCGGCGCTATCTGGAGGCGGCCTCGGCCGCGGGTCTCGGTATCGCCGTAGTGTCCTCGAGCGCCAACACTCGCGAGGTGCTGCAGATCACCGGCCTCGAGCACTTCGTCCAGCAGCGGGTGGACGGGATCACGCTGCGCGAGGAGCACATTGCCGGCAAGCCGGCCCCCGACTCGTACCTGCGGGGGGCCCAGTTACTCGACGTCCCTCCCGACGGGGCGGCCGTATTCGAAGACGCATTATCTGGCGTGGCGGCCGGCCGTGCCGGTAACTTCGGCTTCGTGGTGGGTGTTGACCGGGTGGGACAGGCCGAGGATTTGCGCCGCAACGGCGCCGACGTGGTAGTCACCGATCTCGCCGAATTGCTGAGTCATGATCACGAGGAAAAGTCATGATCACCCAGGAAGCCTTCCCCGTTGAACCGTGGCAGGTCCGCGAGACGCGGCTCGATCTGAATCTGATTGCCCAGTCAGAATCCCTGTTCGCCTTGTCCAACGGGCACATCGGGTTGCGCGGCAACCTCGACGAGGGCGAGCCGTACGGCCTGCCGGGCACCTATCTGAACTCCTTCTATGAAATCCGGCCGCTGCCCTACGCCGAGGCCGGATACGGTTACCCGGAGGCCGGCCAGACCGTCGTCGACGTCACCAACGGCAAGATCATTCGCCTGTTCGTCGAGGACGAGCCGTTCGACGTCCGGTACGGCGAACTGATCTCCCACGAGCGCGTCCTCGACCTGCGCGCAGGCACGCTGACCCGGCGCGCACATTGGAACTCCCCGGTGGGCAAGCAAGTCAAAGTGGTGTCCACCCGGCTGGTGTCGCTGTCCCACCGCGGTGTCGCCGCCATTGAGTACGTAGTCGAGGCAGTCGAGGAATTCGCGCGCGTGACCGTACAGTCCGAACTGGTCACCAATGAGGACCAACCGACCACCTCGGCAGACCCCCGGGTGTCAGCCATCCTGGACAACCCGCTAGAGGCCGTCGAGCATGAAATCATCGAGCGCGGAGCAGTTCTCATGCACCGGACCCGGGCCAGCGCGCTGATGATGGCCGCGGGGATGGATCACGAGGTCGAGGTTCCCGGGCGAGTCGAAGTCACCTCCGACGCACGTGCCGACCTGGCGCGGACCACCGTGATCTGCGGGCTGCGTCCCGGACAGAAGCTGCGCATCGTCAAATACCTGGCGTATGGCTGGTCCAGCCAGCGCTCCCGGCCGGCACTTCGCGACCAGGTCGCCGCCGCACTGCACGGCGCCCGCTACAGCGGGTGGGAGGGACTGCTGAAGTCCCAACGGGAGTACCTCGACGACTTCTGGGACAACGCCGACGTCGAGGTGGAAGGCGACCCGGAATCCCAACAAGCGGTGCGGTTCGGGCTGTTCCACTTGATACAGGCCAGCGCGCGCGCCGAGCGCCGCGCGATCCCCAGCAAGGGGCTCACCGGAACTGGCTACGACGGCCACGCCTTCTGGGACACCGAAGGTTATGTGCTCCCCGTGCTCACCTACACCCTGCCGCACGCGGTCGCCGACGCGCTGCGGTGGCGGGCGTCGACAATGGACATGGCCAGGGACCGGGCAGCCGAACTCGGCCTCAAAGGTGTCAGCTTTCCCTGGCGAACCATCCGCGGGCAGGAGTGCTCGGCCTACTGGCCGGCCGGCACGGCGGCGTTTCACATCAACGCCGACATCGCGATGGCATTCGAGCGGTACCGCGTCGTCACCGGAGACCACTCGCTGGAATCCGAATGCGGCCTTACCGTGCTGATCGAGACCGCCCGGCTGTGGCTCTCGCTCGGGCACCACGACCGGCACGGCGTCTGGCACCTCGACGGGGTCACCGGCCCCGACGAGTACACGGCGATCGTTCGCGACAACGTGTTCACAAACTTGATGGCGGCACACAATCTGCGCACTGCCGCCGATGCCTGCGTCCGCCACTCCGAGGCGGCCGAAGCGATGGGTGTCACTACCGAAGAGACGGCCGCCTGGCGCGACGCAGCCGACGCAGTGAACATTCCCTACGACGAGGAGCTGGGCGTCCATCAGCAGTGTGAAGGCTTTACCAAGTTCGCGGAGTGGGATTTTGAGGCCAACACGACCTACCCGTTGCTACTGCACGAGGCTTACGTGCGGCTCTACTCCGCGCAGGTGATCAAGCAGGCCGACCTGGTGCTGGCGATGCAGTGGCAGAGCCACGCGTTCACGCCCGAACAGAAGGCCCGCAACGTCGACTACTACGAGCGGCGCATGGTGCGCGACTCGTCGCTGTCGGCCTGCACTCAGGCGGTGATGTGCGCCGACGTCGGGCATCTCGAGCTGGCCCACGACTATGCCTATGAGGCCGCGCTGATCGACCTGCGCGATCTGCACGCGAACACCCGCGACGGGCTGCACATGGCCTCTCTTGCCGGCGCCTGGACGGCGATAGTCGGAGGCTTCGGCGGCCTGCGCGACGACGAGGGCATCCTGGACATCGATCCGGCACTGCCCGATGGCATTACGCGGTTGCGATTCCGGCTGCGGTGGCGAGATTTCCGGCTCATTGTGGACGCCAACCACTCCGATGTCACTTACACCCTGAGCGACGGGTCCGATGGTGAGCTGGTCATCCGGCACGCGGGTGAAGAGCTCACGCTGAAGACGGCGTCGCCGACGACCCTTGCAGTACGCCCCCGCAAAGCACTACTCCCGCCACCGCCTCAGCCGCCGGGCCGGGAGCCCCTACACCGGCGGGGCGGCGGGGCCCGGTGACGTCGGGGTAACGTCACTGCGGCTCGACGATCCTGGCCACCTCCGCGCTCAATACCTCTTTGAGTTCGGCGTCCGTCAGCTCGTCAAGACCGGCCGCCGAGCGTAGGAAAGGCTCGAACAGCCGCCAGCCCAACTGCAGCGCAAAGGCATTGGCGACGGCGAGGCGCGCGCTGCGGTCGTTGGCGTAGCCTGGGCGGACGCGATCGAACAACTGCGAGGCGCCTGGAAACCGCGTCTGCAACTTCCCCACCGGGTAGCCGTCGAGCAGTGTGCGGGCCATCACCCGCATATGCCGGTCCATCGCCCGTTCGGTCTCCGCGGCCGATGGGTCGGTCTGCAGCAAGCCGGTCGTCGTTGCACCCAGGTGATCGAGCACGGCGCCGACCAGCTGGTCCTTGGTACCGAAGTGCCGAAACACCAATCCGTGGTTGACCTTCGATCGGGCGGCGATGTCGCGGATCGAGGTTGCGGCCGGACCGCGCTCGGCGAACAGGTCGGTAGCGGCCTCCAAGATCGCCGCGACCACCTCTTCGCGCCCGGTGGGAATCTTGCGACGCGCAATACTTGCCGACCCTGTAGTCATGCGTATACACTACGGTGTAGTCAACTGGATACACTGGTTTTATTTGAAAAAGGACGACAGAGATGACACACCCGGTAACCGTTACCAAGCTGAGCAGCCGAATCGGTGCCCGAGTCGACGGTGTACGCCTCGACGGCGACCTCGACCCGGCCACCGTCGAGGAGATCCACCAGGCGCTGTTGGCCCACAAGGTGATCTTCTTCCGCGGCCAGCACCACCTCGATGACCAGCAACAGCTCGCGTTCGCCGGGTTGCTGGGCACGCCGATCGGCCACCCGGCCGCTTCTGTCCTCGCCGCCAAGAACGCACCGATCATCACCCCGATCAACTCCGAATACGGCAAGGCGACGCGCTGGCACACCGACGTCACGTTCGCCGCGAACTACCCGGCAGCCTCGATCCTGCGCGCGGTCACCCTGCCCAGCTACGGCGGGTCGACGCTGTGGGCCTCTACCGCAGCGGCCTACTCCGAGCTGCCCGAACCGCTCAAGCACCTGGTCGAGAATCTGTGGGCACTGCACACCAACCGCTTCGACTACGTGACCACTGAAGCAGCCGCGGCACTGACCGATGCGCAGCGCGCGTTCCGGCAAGCGTTCGAGAAGGCCGACTTCCGGACCGAACATCCCGTGGTGCGGGTGCACCCGGAGACCGGCGAGCGGACCCTGCTTGCCGGAGATTTCGTGCGCAACTTCGTCGGCCTGGACAGTCACGAGTCAAACGTGCTGCACGAATTGTTGCAGCGACGAATCACCACGCCCGAGAACACTATTCGTTGGAACTGGGAACAGGGTGACGTTGCCATCTGGGACAACCGGGCAACCCAGCACCGGGCGATCGACGACTACGACAACCAACCGCGCCTGATGCATCGGGTCACCTTGATGGGCGATGTGCCCGTCAACGTGCACGGGGAGCGCAGCCGGGTAGTGAACGGCGCGCCGCTGGAGGCAATCGCGAGCTAGCCGGCGCTGCTGACCGGATTGGTCGGCCGCCAGCGCAGCGCGCCCGGCGCGTCGGCAGGCACCACCGGGTGCTCCGGGGCGATCGGGGCCACCCGGCGGTAGGCGTCGCCCTGCAGCGGCCGCTGATCGTTCTTGCCCTTGTTCGGCCACAGTGAGGCAGCCCGCTCGGCTTGCGCGGTAATGGACAGCGACGGGTTGACGCCCAGGTTCGCGGAGATCGCGGCGCCGTCCACCACCAGCAGGGTCGGATAGCCGTAGACCCGGTGATAGGGGTCGATGACCCCGTGCTCGGGGCTGTCGCCGATCACCGCACCGCCGAGAAAGTGCGCGGTCAGCGGGATGTTGAACAGCTCGCCCCAGGTCCCGCCGGCCACGCCGTCGATCTTGGCGGCGATGCGCCGGGTGACCTCGTTGCCGACCGGGATCCAAGTCGGATTCGGCTCGCCGTGTCCCTGCTTGCTGGAGTACCAGCGGATGCCCAGCTTCCCGCGTTTGGTGAACGTAGTGATCGAGTTGTCCAGGTGCTGCATCACCAGCGCGATCACCGTGCGCTCGCTCCACTGGCGGACATTGATCATCCGAAGTATGCCGCGCGGGTCCTCGCCGCCTTGGCGCAACAACTGCTTCCACCGCGGCACGTCGGTCCCCTCGGGACCGGCGCCGTCGGTCATCAAGGTCTGCAGCAGCCCCATCGCGTTGGAACCCTTGCCGTAGCGGACAGGTTCGATGTGGGTGTCCGACGTCGGATGAATCGACGACGTGATCGCCACCCCATGGGTTAAGTCCAGTTCGGGCAAGACCTCCAATGTCGCGGCGCCCACTATCGACTCGGAGTTGGTCCGGGTCAGCACGCCCAGGCGCTGGGAAAGCCGGGACAACTTACCCTTGTCACGCATCTTGAACAGCAGATGCTGCGTTCCCCAGGTACCCGCGGCAAGGATCAGGTGCGTCGCGGTGTACGTGCGCCTGTCCCTGCGCAGCCAACTTCCGGTGCGAACGGTGCGGACCTCCCACAGCCCGTCGGACCGCTGCTCGAAACCTTTCACCGTCGTCATCGGAATCACTTGTGCGCCTGCTGATTCCGCGAGGCCGAGGTAGTTCTTCACCAGAGTGTTCTTGGCGCCGTGCCGACAGCCCGTCATACAGCAGCCGCATTCCAGGCAACCGGTGCGCGCCGGTCCCGCGCCACCGAAATACGGGTCGGGCACCGTCTCACCGGGCGCCTTGGTGCCGCCGGGGCCGAAGAACACCCCGACCGGTGTCGGCACCCAGGTGTCCCCGCACCCCATGTCTTCGGCGACGTCCTTGACGAGGCGGTCGGCATCGGTGAACGTCGGGTTGAGCACCACGCCCAGCATCCGCTGCGCCTGCTGATAGTGGGGCATTAGCTCAGCCCGCCAGTCTGTGATGTGCGACCACTGCTGGTCTTTGAAGAACGGCTCCGGCGGCACGTACAACGTGTTGGCGTAGTTCAGCGACCCGCCGCCCACTCCGGCACCGGCCAAGATCATGACGTTGCGTAGCGGATGAATGCGTTGGATGCCGTAGCAGCCCAGCTTCGGCGCCCACAAGAACTTGCGCAGATTCCACGAAGTCTTGGCGAACTCCTCGTCGGAGAAGCGGCGGCCGGCCTCCAGCACGCCTACTCGGTAGCCCTTTTCGGTCAGCCGTAGCGCGCTGACACTGCCGCCGAAACCCGAACCGATGATCAGGACGTCATAATCCGGCTTCATCGCACCAGCTTATCGGTGAGCGCCGAACCTTAGCTTCCGACCGTCAGCCCGACCTTCTGAAATTCCTTGAGGTCACAATAGCCGGCCTTGGCCATCGATCGGCGCAGACCACCCACCAGATTGATGCTGCCGAACGGGTCGTCGGACGGCCCGTTCAGAACCTGCTCCAGCGGCGGGCGCTCACCGATGGCGATCTGCAGCAATGCCCCGCGCGGCAACGACGGGTGTGCGGCCGCGGTCGGCCAGAACCATCCTTCGCCGAGCGCCTCGGCGGCCTCGGCCAGCGGCGTGCCCAGCATCACCGCATCGGCACCGCAGGCGATCGCTTTGGCCAGCTCGCCGGAGGTGTGGATGTCGCCGTCGGCCAGCACATGCACATAGCGGCCGCCGGTTTCGTCGAGGTATTCGCGGCGCGCGGCGGCGGCGTCGGCGATCGCCGTGGCCATCGGGACGCTGATGCCCAACACCTCGTCGGTGGTGGTCACTCCCCTGGTGGAGCCGTAGCCGACGATGACCCCGGCGGCGCCGGTGCGCATCAGATGCAGCGCGGTGCGGTGGTCCTGTACGCCGCCGGCAACCACCGGAACATCGAGCTCAGAGATGAAAGTCTTCAGGTTCAGCGGCTCGCCGTCGCTGGCTACCCGCTCAGCCGAGACGATCGTGCCCTGGATGACAAGCAAGTCGATACCGGCCGCGAGCAGCACCGGCGTCAGTGCCTGGGCGTTTTGCGGGCTGACGCGCACCGCGGTGGTCACGCCCGCCTCGCGGATGCGGGCGACCGCGGCGCCCAGCAGGTCTGGGTTCAGCGGTGCGGCGTGCAGCTCCTGCAGCAGCCGGATCGACACCGAGGGTTCGGGCTCCTTTTCGGCGGCCTCGACAAGCTGCGCGATCTTGGCCTCGACATCGGCATGCCGGCCGATCAGTCCCTCGCCATTGAGCACGCCCAACCCACCGAGCCGGCCCAGCTCGATCGCAAACTCCGGCGATACCAAAGCATCGGTCGGGTGGGCCAGCACGGGGATCTCGAACCGGTAGGCATCCAGCTGCCACGCCGTTGACACGTCCTGTGACGAGCGGGTGCGTCGCGACGGCACGATGCCGATTTCGCTGAGCTCGTAGGTGCGACGGGCAGCGCGGCCCATCCCGATCTCGACCATGTCGGCCTCAGCGCGCGTAGTAGTTGGGCGCCTCGACGGTCATCGCGACGTCGTGCGGGTGGCTCTCTTTGAGGCCGGCCGAGGTGATCCGGACGAACTGCGCCTGCTGCAACACCTCGATGGTAGGCGAGCCGGTGTAACCCATCGCGGCCCGCAGACCCCCGGTCAGCTGGTGGATCACCGACGACAGCGGACCGCGGAACGGCACCCTGCCCTCTATCCCTTCGGGTACCAACTTGTCCTCCGAGAGCGCGTCGTCGGCGAAGTAGCGGTCTTTGGAGTACGACTTCGCCCCACCCCG
>JBEKNM010000156.1:0-12257 GCA_049522835.1 Mycobacterium sp. | reverse complement strand
GACTAGGCACCTCTTTAGACACTGGTCCAGCGTAGGAAATCGGGGGCTTGGCCGCGATGTGAATCTCAAAACATTCCCTGAACTGCCCCTTATTGAAATTTATCGGTCCCACCTGAACTCGCGCGCTCGTCGCCGGTTTCGCGGGCCGCTGGACTCGGACGGCGAATACAGACATACGTCCAGAAAATCTCGAGCTGACTCGCTGGATTGCCCGGCACACTAACCCGGCGACTCCGGACCGTCCCGTGCGTCCAAGGCTGCCGCAATCAACGGTCGAAGTTCGTATGGTGGCGCCTGTGGCCAAAGAGGATCGCCTCCGCTGGGACGAGCGGTACACCAGTCGGGGACCGGCAGCGGCTGCTGAGGTGCAGGCGCCTGGATTTCTCGGCCCGTACGCGGACGTATTCCCAACTGTGGGAACGGCTCTCGATGTCGCCTGCGGCCAGGGAGTCGGTAGCGTCTGGTTGGCCCACCGAGGTCTGGAGGTTTGGGGATTCGACATCTCTGAAGTGGCCATCGGCCAGGCACGGGATCTGGCCCAGCGCAATGGGGTTGGCGATCGTTGCCACTTTGACGTCGTCGACCTGGACGACGGGCTACCGGCCGGGCCGCCAGTCGACGTCATCCTCAGCTACAAATTCCGGGATCGCCACCTCGATCACGCGATCATCGCGCGCTTGGCCGCGGGCGGGCTGCTGGCGATCGCGGTACTCAGCGAAGTCGGGGCCGCTCCAGGGCCCTTTCGCGCAGCGCCCGGTGAGCTGGCCGCCGCATTCGCCGAACTCGAGCTAGTTGCCGCCGGCGAAGGTCAGGGCTACGCCTGGTTGCTGGCGCGAGCCTGACCACCCGGCGCCGCCCTACCGGTATTTCCTTGCGGGCGGTTCGAGCGGCGAGGATGTTCGACTCGCCGGGTACCCGTAGCGCTACGGTGCGACGTGCCCGATTCGGTGCGGGTGTGAGCGGTTGCCGAACGGTTGCTGCTCCGACGACGCTGTTGCCCTGCTGCGCTGGTTCGACGCGGCTGTTGAGGGGATGGCGAGGCGGCAGGCGCGGGGGCCTGGTAGGGGGCGGCCTCACCCACGAGCTCTTGCACCGCGGCCGAGGTGGCGGTCACCTGCTGTGGAGCGACCTTAATGCCAGCCCTTCGCATCATCTGCTGGGTCTGCTCGCGCTGCTCGGGTAGCACCACTGTGACGACGTCACCCGCGCTTCCTGCCCGCGCAGTGCGCCCCGAACGATGCAGATAAGACTTATGCTCAGTGGGCGGGTCGATGTGCACGACAAGTTCGACGTCGTCGACGTGCACGCCGCGCGCGGCAATGTCGGTTGCCACCAACACACGTGCTTTACCTGCCGCGAACGTGGCAAGGTTGCGGTCGCGCGCGGGCTGAGACAGGTTCCCGTGCAGGTCAACTGACGGAACTCCAGATTCGGTGAGTTGTTTGGCTAGCTTGCGCGCATGATGTTTGGTGCGCAGGAACAGAATCCGACGCCCGGTGCCGCCGGCCAGCCGGTGTACCAATTCCTTCTTGGCCTCCGCACTGGCGACGTGGAACACATGATGCGTCATCTCGGGCATCGCTGAGTTGACCTCGTCTACGGAGTGCAGCACCTCGTTCCGGAGGAACCGCTTGACGAGCTTGTCGACGCCGTTGTCGAGAGTCGCCGAAAACAGCAACCGCTGGCCACCGGCCGGAGTGGCCGCCAGTATCCGGGTGACGCTGGGCAGAAAGCCGAGATCGGCCATGTGATCTGCTTCGTCGATCACGGTGATCTCGACGGCGTCGAGGTTGATCAACCGCTGTCTCATCAGGTCCTCAAGCCGACCCGGGCAGCCAACCACGATGTCGACGCCGGATTTGAGAGCCGCCACCTGGCGGGTTTGCGATACACCGCCGAAGATTGTGCTGACCCGCAGGCCGTAGGCGACTGCCAGCGGCTCGAGCGTCGCGGTGATCTGAGTGGCCAACTCACGGGTGGGCGCGAGCACCAACCCCGATGGACGCGATGGGCGCCGATTTCGTTCGGAGAGCCGGCTGACCAGCGGAATCGAGAAGGCCAGCGTTTTCCCGCTGCCGGTCTTCGCGCGTCCGAGTACGTCACGGCCGGCGAGCGCATCGGGGAGCGTCGCGACCTGAATCGGAAAGGGATGTGTAGTGCCGCGCGCTGCGAGCGCACTCACGATTGGTGCGCGCACGCCGAGATCGGCAAAGGTTTTGTCGGTAGTCACTTTTCGGTGCCTTTCAGGCATCGGTGGTGCCGGAGTCGGCGACGAGATCGTCGCATCCATCAGCACGAGATGGCGAGATTGCCGGAGGGCAAAATCGATCGCCGCGAGACAAGCTAGTGCGGGATGCACGGATCATCTGAACTCGGTGGCCAGGCGCGAACTTCGGGCTGGCACCAGTCGGATGACGAAGCGTTCCACGACGGGGTTGGCACCTGAATTCGAGGCCAACGTTGCTGCCAGCATAGCGCACCTGGACCGAACGACTAAACAGCCCACTTGCGAACCAGAGACCGCGACCGTCTGTCTGGGCTGCGGCGGTTAGGGTCCGATCGCCGGCGGGTAGGGCAGATCGGTGCTGGCGTAGGGGTCGACGTGCACTGGGCGGCCGAGGTAGGGGAATGCGCGTTGTGGGCACGCGGGTCGGTCGCAGATCTTGCAACCTGCACCGATCGGCACTATCGCCTCGGAGTCCGTTAGGTCGATGCCGACGGAGTAGATCAGCTTCTCGGCGTGGGCCACGTCGCAGCCGAGCCCGATTGCAAAGCTCTTATCCGGGCCGAGGTAGCGACTGGGCTCGGTCGTGGTAGTCCTCGCGATCCAGAAATAGGTGCGCTCGTCGGGCATCTCAGCTACTTGCGTCAGGAACTGATCAGGACGCGAAAAGGCGTGGTGCACCACCCACAGCGGGCAGTTCCCCCCGACCCGGGAGAAGTGAAATGCCGTGGCAGACTGGCGTTTAGAGATGTTTCCCGCACTGTCGGTGCGGACGAAGATAAAGGGGACTCCGCGCGCGCTCGGGCGTTGCAGGGTGGACAGCCGGTGGCAGATGGTTTCGAAACCCACCTCGAACCAGCGCGCTAATTGGTCGATGTCGTAGCGGACGCTCTCGGCGGCATCGCGGAATCTCTGATATGGCAGGAGCAGGGCACCGGCAAAGTAGTTGGCCAGGCCGATGCGAGCCACCCCCCGCGCGTCGTCGCTGAGCTGGTTGTCAGTGGCGATAAGGCCACTGATCAGGTCTTCCTGGGTGAGCAGAGCGAGCTGAGTCGCGAGCTGGAAGGCACGTTGGCCCGGATGGAGCCACCGAGCCAAGTGCAACGTCTTCGAGTCAGGTTGAAACAGGCGTTTGGAGTTGAGATTTAATGCCTGGCCGTCGTCGATGACTACGGTGACGCCGAGTTGGCGACCAAGGAGGTCAGCCAACTGAGCGTCGAGTCCGCCAATACGCAGGCGGTTCTGGTCGAACAACTCTTCGGCAGCAACGTCGAGTTCGCCGATGTAGTTCTTGCGGTCATAGAAAAAGTCCCGGACCTCTTCGAACGGCATCGGCTGCTGCGATGCAGTCGACATCTCGACGTTCGCCCGGCTGTGCAGCGCTTCGAGGTCGGCGGTGGCGTCGTGTAATCGCCTGTTCAGGTTGACCAGGGTCTGGCCCACCGCGGGCATACGGGCGACGAGCTCTTCAATTTGCCCTGCAGTCGCGGGCCCCTCAGCGAGCACCTCCCGCAGGTCTGAGATCAAGCGGGCATCTGTATCAGGCGCGAAATACTGGTTCGGCAGGTCGAAACGTTCGGTAAGGGTGAGTAGCACCGCGACCGTGATCGGGCGCTGGTCGTTTTCGAGCTGGTTGACGTAACTGGTCGACAATCCCAGGACGCGCGCCAGCGCCACCTGAGTCAACCCGTGGTCCTCGCGCAACCGCCGTAGCCGAGCACCGGCGAACGTTTTCGCCACCTGTGACAGAGTACGCCCGTCTCCTTTCACAAAATCCGCAAAATCGTGCGGATAAGGACACAAAATTACGCATTTATAGGGGATTTACCCTATATCGTTGGCTGCGTACTGTGCGGCTTATGCGGATCCACGATGTGCGAACCCGGCGCAGCGCCGACGATTTCCCGCGCAGCGAACACCTGGCGTGGAAGATCGCGGAAGTCGCCACCGATTCGGTCGCCGTCGAGCCAGAGACCGTGGAGATGGTGATCAACCGGATCATCGACAACGCCGCGGTCAGTGCCGCCTCGGTGGTGCGCCGACCGGTCACTGTCGCCCGTCAACAGGCCCTGGCGCATCCCGGGAGGCGGGGGGCCAAGGTCTTCGGTGTCGCTGGAAGTTATTCGGCGGAATGGGCAGCCTGGGCCAATGGTGTCGCGGTGCGCGAATTGGATTTCCACGACACGTTTCTGGCTGCGGAGTATTCACACCCGGGGGACAACATCCCGCCGCTTGTTGCCGTGGCTCAGCAACTCGGCGTGGCGGGCGCCGATCTGATCCGCGGCTTGGCGACCGCCTACGAAGTCCAGATCGACTTGGTCAAGGGCATCTCGTTGCACGAGTTCAAGATTGACCATGTTGCCCACCTTGGGCCGTCGGCGGCGGCCGGGATCGGGACCATGTTGGGGCTGGACGCCCAGACCATCTACCAGGCGGTCGGACAGGCCCTGCACCTGACCACCGCCACTCGCCAATCCCGCAAAGGCCTGATCTCGAGCTGGAAGGCTTATGCGCCCGCGTTCGCCGGCAAGATCGCCATCGAAGCCGTTGACCGGGCGATGCGCGGTGAGGCAGCCCCGGCACCGATCTGGGAGGGCCAGGACGGCGTCATCGCCTGGCTGCTCGGCGGACCCGAGCGCATCTATCACGTCGCGTTGCCCGGGGCCGGCGAACCCAAGCGCGCCATCCTGGACAGCTACACCAAGGAGCACTCCGCGGAGTATCAGAGCCAGGCGCCGATCGACCTGGCCCGGCGGCTGCGCGAGCGGATCGGCGACCTTGACCAGATCGCGAGGATCGTGCTGCACACCAGCCACCACACCCACTTCGTGATCGGGACCGGCTCTGGGGACCCGCAGAAGTTCGATCCGGACGCGTCGCGGGAAACCCTGGACCACTCGTTGCCCTACATCTTCGCGGTCGCGCTGCAAGACGGCAGCTGGCACCACGAGCGCTCCTATGCTCCCGAGCGGGCTCACCGCCGCGACACCGTCGAACTGTGGCACAAGATCTGCACCGTCGAAGACCCCGAGTGGACCCGCCGCTACCACTCCAACGATGCGGCCGACAAGGCGTTCGGGGCGCGGGCAGAGGTGACGCTCAAAAGTGGCGAGGTGATCTGTGATGAGCTCGCCGTCGCTGACGCTCACCCGCTGGGTGCCCGGCCTTTCGAACGCACGCAGTATGTGGCGAAGTTCACCGAGCTGGCCGAGGATGTCGTGGAGCCCGCCGAGCAGCAGCGGTTCCTGTCCGCAGTGGGCTCTGTGGCCGAACTCGAGGGCGGCGATCTGGGTGCGCTGAATGTGTTGGTCGATCCCCGGGTGTTGGACAAGGCCCCGGTTACTCCGCCGGGGATCTTCCGGTGAGCGGTCTGCTCGGGTCGGCTTCCAGCGCGGCCGACAAACGCGCTGCGTTGCGGGTGGGGCTGAATTCCGGTCGGCTGCAGCGACTTCCAGGCGCCTTCTCGCCGCTGGTAGCCAAGGCCGTCGCCGAGGTTGGGTTCGAAGGGGTCTATGTTTCCGGCGCCGCGCTGTCGGCAGACCTCGGATTGCCAGATATCGGCCTGACGACACTGACCGAGGTCGCGGCGCGCGGCGCCCAGATCGCCGGGGCCACGGAGCTGCCTACGTTGATCGACGCCGACACCGGATTCGGTGAACCACTGAACACCGCACGTACCGTGACCGTGCTGGAGGATGCCGGGCTGGCCGGATGCCACTTGGAAGATCAAGTCAACCCGAAGCGGTGCGGTCACCTGGACGGGAAGGACGTCGTCTCGACCGACGACATGGTAAAGCGTTTGCGCGCAGCGGTATCGGCGCGGCGTGACCCCAACTTCGTCATCTGTGCTCGTACCGACGCGGCGAGCGTGGAGAGCGTTTCGGCCGCGATCGAGCGCGCTCGCGCGTACGCCGATGCCGGCGCCGACATGATCTTCACCGAAGCGCTGTACGAGCTGGCCGACTTCGAGCGATTTCGCGCCTCGATCGACATCCCGCTGCTGGCCAACATGACCGAGTTCGGAAAGTCGCCGCTGCTGACCACGCGTCAATTGGGCGATATCGGTTACAACGCGGTCATCTACCCGGTCACCACTTTGCGGTTGGCCATGTACGCCGTCGAGGTCGGCCTTCGTGAAATCGCCGACACCGGAACGCAATCCGGACTACTGAAACGAATGCAGCACCGCAGCCGGCTCTACGGGCTGCTGCGCTATGAGGACTACAACGAATTCGACACCAACACCTATAACTTCACGCTGAAGGATCCCGAACCATGACCGCGCCGACCGCTGAAAAGCCTGTTGAAGTCAAAAAGGGCCTTGCCGACAGCCAGCACTCGGGGCGCGAGCACAGGGCGCTCGCCGGCAAGCGAGCCTTCCGGTCGGCTGTGAGCTAGGACGGTCCGCCGTACTGCCACACCAGGTTGTGACTACCGGTCATGGTTGGGTTGCACCACATCGTGCGTCCGTTTGCGTCTTGGGTGGTGTCGTGCAAGACCGTGCACGAATCACCGGGCGAAGGTGCCTGGGCGGCAGCGGTAACATTCCCGGCCACGAACGTGATCGGTGAGACAGCAGCCGTCACTGCTAACACGAGGAACCGAAGTCTGCGAATCATGGACATCTCCTTGGCCGGGCGGAACGAACTGCGAAACGCCACATTTTGACGGTATCCGGCAACGAACCCCGCTGGCAAAGAATTCGTCACCGAGCCTAGACCCGCGCGCCTAGAACAGGTTCTAGTCTGTGGACCATGGGATTCCTGAAGCCCGAACTGCCACAGGTCGATATAGAAGAGTGGAGCAGGGGCACCCGAAGCGAAAAGATCCAGCCGATGGCCAGGCACTGGGCCGAGGTGGGTTTTGGAACGCCGGTGGTCATGCACCTGTTCTACGTCTTCAAAATCCTGCTCTACATCCTGTTCGCGTGGGTGTTCGCAGTGCTGACCACCCGCGGGTTGGCCCTCACCGACATCGTTTCCTGGTACGCAGAGCCGATCGTGTTCGAAAAGGTCGTGCTCTACACCATGTTGTTTGAGGTGATCGGGCTCGGCTGTGGCTTCGGGCCGCTGAACAACCGGTTCAACCCGCCGATGGGCTCGATCCTGTACTGGCTGCGGCCCGACACCATCCGGCTGCCGCCGTGGCCGGCTCGCGTCCCGGGGACCAAGGGCACGGTCCGCACCCTGCCGGACGTCGGGTTGTACGGGCTTTTGCTGCTGGTGACCTTTTTGGCGCTGTTTGCGGACGGCACCGGCCCGGTGCCGGAGCTGGGCACCCACGTCGGGTTGCTGCCCCAGTGGAGAGTCGTGCTGATCCTGGTACTGCTTGGGGTGCTGGGGCTGCGCGACAAGGTGATCTTTCTGGCCGCCCGCGGTGAGGTCTACGCGACGCTGGCAGTGACCTTCCTGTTTGGGGGAGTGGACATGATCATCGCCGCCAAGCTGGTGTTCTTGGTCATCTGGATGGGCGCTGCGACGTCGAAGCTCAACCGGCACTTCCCGTTTGTGATGTCGACCATGATGTCCAACAACCCGCTCTTCCGGCCGCGTTTCATCAAGAGGTTGTTCTTCGAGAAGTTCCCCGACGACCTGCGGCCCGGGCGTCTGTCGCGGCTCTTCGCCCACGTGAGCACTTTCGTCGAGATGTGCGTGCCGGTCGCGTTGTTCTTCTCGCACGGCGGCTGGTGGACCGCGGTGGCCGCGGCGATCATGGTGATCTTCCACCTCGGCATCCTGACGGCTATTCCGATGGGGGCGCCGCTCGAGTGGAACGTGTTCATGATCTTCGGCGTGTTCGCACTGTTCGTCGGCCACGCTCACGTGCGCCTGACCGACCTGAAAAATCCTGTGCCGGTGGCGATCTTCATCGCGTTCATCGCCGGCATCGTGATCGCGGGCAACCTGTTCCCGCGCAAGATCTCGTTCCTGCCCGGCATGCGCTACTACGCCGGCAACTGGGACACGACGCTGTGGTGCATCAAGCCTTCGGCGGACAAGAAGATCGCCCACAACATCGTCTCGATCGCCGGCATGCCCGCGGCTCAGCTGGAGCGCGTCTACGGCAAGGATCGGGCGCAGATCCCGATGTACCTCGGATACGCCTTCCGCGCCATGAACACTCATGGCAGGGCGCTTTTCACCCTGGCGCATCGGGCCATGGCCGACCAGAACGAGGACGACTACGTCCTCACCGACGGGGAAAGGATCTGCAGTACCGCCGTCGGGTGGAATTTCGGTGACGGCCACATGCACAACGAGCAGCTGATCGCCGCAATGCAGCGACGCTGCCGCTTCGAGCCGGGCGAGGTGCGTGTCGTGCTGCTCGACGCACAGCCCATCTACAAGCAGACCCAGGTCTACCGGCTGGTGGACGCCGCGACCGGTGAGTTCGAGCACGGGATCGTCAGAGTCGCCGACATGGTGACCAGGCAGCCCTGGGCCGACGACGTGCCGGTCCAGGTGCTGTCAGACTGAGGTCCGCCGAGCTGGGGGCACCGCCCGCTTGCGGGGAAACGCCACTGCGAGATTTCGAAGATCCGAATGTCGCAGTGACGTCACGCTCGCGCGAAAGCTAGGAGCGCGGGTCAGTAACACGCTGGCTGGGGTGTCTAGGAGCGCGGGTCAGTAACACGCTGGCTGGGGTGTTCGGTTGATGGGTGGGTGGCTGGGATCATGAGGTGTGCCTGATGATCTCGATGATGGCGGGTTGTTTGAGGTAGACCCTGCCGAGCGTGTAGATCCGCAGTCTTTGGCGCCGAAGCCGCCGGTGGATAAGACCTTCCGGGTGTTCGACCCGGATCAGGGGTTGTTGTTGCCGCCGTCGCTGGATGATTGGTTGCCGACCGAGCACCTGGCCCGGTTCATCGCCGAACTGGTCGATGAGCACCTAGATCTGTCGCGCGTCCGTGCCGCCTACACTGAGGGGCGGGGTGGGCCGCCCTATGACCCGCGGTTGATGGTGCGCATCTTGCTCTACGGCTACACCACCGGGGTGCGCTCGTCGCGATCGATCGAAACCAAATGCATCGATGACGTGCCGTTTCGTTGGCTGGCGGGTGGGGTAGCGCCGGATTATCGGGCGATCGCGCGGTTCCGCAAAAGGCATCTGTCGGCGCTGGGGCATTTGTTCGTGCAGGCCCTGGTGTTGTGTCAGGCCGCGGGCATGGTTGGGCTGGGCCGGGTGGCGTTGGACGGGACAAAGCTGCGGGCCAATGCCTCCAAACGCAAGGCGATGAGCTATGCACGGATGAGCGATAAGGAGAAGATCCTCGCCGCTGAGGTTTCAGCGCTATTGGCCGAGGCCGAGCGCATCGACAAGGCCGAGGACGCCAAGTTCGGCAAGAACTGCCGCGGCGATGAGCTGCCCGAGGAGTTACGGCGCCGTGAGAGCCGCCTGATCAAGATCCGCCAAGCCAAGGCAGCTCTGGAGGAAGAGGCACGCCAGCGGGCCCGCGAGCACGCCGAGGCCGCCGCTCGTGAGCGCGGCGACGACGAGGACACCGCCGCGCGCAAGGGCGCCGCCGCGGCCAAGGCCGCCACGCCAAAACCCAAGGCACAGCGTAACTTCACCGACTCGGAGTCCAAGATCATGCTCACCGGAGACGGGGCCTTCCACCAGTGCTACAACGCTCAGGCCGTCGTCGATGAGGATCATCAGGTGATCGTGGCTGCTGAACTGGACGCCAACGCCTCCGATGTCGCCAACCTGATCCCGATGACCCAGCAGACGGCGGCCAACACCGGGCAGGCCCCACGCCAGCTGCTCGCAGACGCCGGCTACTGCTCGGCCAACAACCTCGACGCCGCCGCCGACTACGCCGCCCAACACGGCACCCAGTTCTATATCGCCACCGGGCGCCACCGCCGCGGCGACCCGGCGCCAGTCGCCCCACGAGGGCGTATCCCCAACGATGCCACCGGAAAGCAGCGCATGGCTCGCAAGCTCACGACCACTAAGGGCCGCAAGGTTTACGCCCGCCGCAAGGCGATCGTTGAACCGGTCTTTGGCCAAATGCACACCTTGCAAAACGCCAAACAGCTCTTGCTTCGCGGGCTCGACGCCGCCTACGGCGAATGGCTACTGCTCGCAACCTGCCACAACCTACGCAAACTCCACGGCCACATCGGCGTCGCCGGACTGGCCGGCCTCGTGACCAGCTGCTGAACCGCACGGGCGGTTGTCCGTCGAGCGCGCATCTGGGACATCCAGTGTGCATCCACGGCGGCGACACGCCGCAGCCATCGCCCTGAGCGCACAATGAAAAACCGCAACGTCCCTGGCCCCGCTGAACCCCAATGAAGTGTTACCGACCCAGGCTCCTAGGCGCCGGCCCTGACCTCGTGCGCCGCGGCGACCATGTTCTGCAGGGATTTGGTCACCTCGTCGGCGTTGCGGGTCTTCAGCCCGCAATCGGGATTGACCCACAGCCGTTGCGCCGGTACGGCTTTCAGTGCCGCTTGCAGCGATTGGGCCATCTCCGTCGTGCTCGGCACCCGTGGCGAGTGGATGTCGTAGACACCTGGGCCGACGCTGTTGGAGAAGCCGATCGCATTCAGGTCGTCCAGCACCTCCATGTGCGAGCGTGCCGCCTCGATGGACGTCACGTCGGCGTCCAGGTCGGCGATGGCCCCGATGACCTCACCGAACTCCGAGTAGCACAGGTGCGTGTGGATCTGCGTCGAGTCGGCGACACCGGAGGTGGCCAGGCGGAATGACCCTACGGCCCAATGCAGGTACTCGTCCTGGTCAGCGCGGCGCAGCGGCAACAGCTCACGCAGCGCGGGCTCGTCGACTTGGATCACAGCGATGCCGGCGGACTGCAGGTCGACCGTCTCGTCGCGAATGGCCAGCGCCACCTGGTTGGCGGTGTCGGCCAGCGGCTGATCGTCGCGGACGAACGACCAGGCCAAGATCGTGACGGGACCGGTCAGCATGCCCTTGACCGGTTTGTCGGTCAGCGACTGCGCGTATGTGGCCCATTCCACCGTCATCGGGTGCTGGCGGATGACGTCTCCGTAGAGGACTGGCGGCCGCACGCAGCGGCTGCCGTAGGACTGCACCCAGCCGTTCTTGGTGGCGAAGAAGCCCTCCAGCTGCTCGGCGAAGTACTGCACCATGTCGTTGCGCTCCGGCTCGCCGTGCACCAGCACGTCCAGACCCAGCCGCTCCTGCAGCTTGATGACGTCGGCGATCTCCTGCTTCATCCGGCGGGTGTACTCGGCCTCGTCGATCTCACCGGCGACCAGCGCGGCGCGGGCCTTACGAATTTCGACGGTCTGCGGGAACGAGCCGATTGTCGTCGTCGGCAGCGGCGGCAGATGCAGCCGCTTGTCCTGGCTGACGCGGCGTTCGGCCGCGTCGCCGCGGTGGGTACCGGACTTGACGATGGAGTCGATCCGGGCCCGGACCTGGCCGTTATGCAACCGCGGATCACTCTTGCGGGATGCCACGGCGGCGTTGGAGGCCGCGATCTCGTCGGCGACCGTTTCGCGTCCGTCGTGCAGTGCGCGAGCCAATGTCGCTACCTCGACAACCTTCTCCTGCCCGAACGCCAGCCAGCTGCGCAGGGCGTCATCGAGGTCAGTCTCCGGGTCCAGCGAATACGGCACGTGCATCGTGGAGCACGATGTCGAGACCGCGACGGTGGCAGCTGAACCCAGCAGTGTGGCCAGCTTGCCCAGTGCCGACTCCAGGTCGGTGCGCCAGATGTTGCGTCCATCGACGACGCCGGCCACCAGGGTCTTGCCGGCCAAGCCGGGCGCCCCGAATATGGAGGCCACTGCCGTGTCGGCACCGTAAACCAGATCGACGCCGATCGCCTCGACCGGCGTACGCGCCAGCCCCGCCAGCGAAGCGCCGGGGTCACCGAAGTAGGTGGCGACATAAATGGCAGGCCGGTTGCTCACCGCGCCCAGCGCGTTGTACACCGCCTCGGCCAGTGCGGGCGCGTCGGGGGAGATGTCGGTCACCAGCGCGGGCTCGTCGAACTGCACCCACTGTGCGCCGTTGTCGGCGAGCAGCGACAGCAGCT